>NZ_JBKQOT010000122.1:0-4501 GCF_052145395.1 Roseiarcus sp. | reverse complement strand
CCCAGTCGAAGCCGTTCTCCTTCGGCGACCGCGCGCAGCCCGGCGCGCCGATGATCGGCTTCTGGCCACGGGACGCGAGCAGCAACAGGTTGCCGGGGTCGACCGGCATGCCGAAACGCTCGACGCGACCGCCGAAGGCTTCGATGGCGGCCGGAATGACGTCGCGTCTGTCGGTGATCGCGGAAGCGCCGAACACGACCAATACGTCGGCCGACGGTTCGAGGCGCCGAAGGGCCTCGCTGAGCGGCGCGACCTCGTGCGGGCTCGTCACATGTTCGATGATGCGCGCGCCCGTCGGCGCGAGCCGGACTTTGAGCGCCCGCAGCGTCTTGTCGACGACGCTTTCCTTTAGCCCCGGCAGGAGCGTCGAGACGACGGCGATGCGCAGCGGGCGGAACGGCGCAACCGAAACCGCTTCAGACGGCCCGAGGGCTTCGAGCGCGGCTTCGAGCGTTCTCTCGCGCGTCGAGAACGGGATGATCTTGACGGTCGCGACCATGTCGCCATCCTCCACGGCGCGATGGGCGGGAACCGTGGCGACCGTGATCGCCTCGTCGATCGCGTTGACCCGGTCGATGGCGTCGCGATCGAAGATCGCAAGTCCCGCGGCCTCGGCGAAAAGATTGACGCGTCCGGTAAAGGGGGCCGCGCAGCGCACGTTCCGTCCCGCGAGGCGCCGCGCGAGGCGCGCGGCGGCTACGTCCTCGCCGACGTCTCCGTCCTCGAGGCGGGCGGCGACGACGGTCTCAACGCCCGCGTCGGCGAGCCGTTTCCGGCGCTCCGGCGTGACGACGTCTCCCTTCCTGAGCGCCAGTCCGTCGATTCGCACCGCATGCGCCAAAATGGCGCCATCCGCCTCGCTGATGGGCACGGCGCCGAATTTCATGGCGCGGCGGCCTCGGACCGCAGCGGCCTCCGGCGCTGCGCGGCGACGATTTCGCCGATGATCGACACCGCGATCTCGGCCGGACTGACGGCGCCGATGTCGAGGCCGATCGGCGCGTGAATGCGGGCGAGCGCCGCGTCGTCGAACCCGCTCGCCCGCATCCGTTCGAGCCGTTTCGCGTGCGTCTTCTTCGAGCCGAGCGCACCGATATAGAAGCAGTCCGCCCTGAGGGCGACGACAAGCGCCGGGTCGTCGATTTTCGGATCGTGGGTGAGCAAGCAGACGGCGGTAAACCGGTCGGGCGGCGCTGCGGCGAGCGCGTCTTCAGGCCATTCGGCGACGACCGGCGTATCGGGAAAGCGCTCCGGCGTGGCGAAGGCGGTGCGGGGATCGATGACGGTCACGTCGAGGCCGGCAATTCGCGCCATCGGCGCGAGCGCCTGGGAAATGTGGACCGCGCCGATCAGCGTGAGGCGGAGCGAAGGCGCCTGGACCGTCAGGAAATATTCGGCGCCGCCGAGCGAAACGACGCCGCTCTTGCCCATGCGCAGCGCCGTTTCGAGGCTGTCCGCCAGCGGATCGGCGCCGAAGCCGGCGGCCTCGACGAAGCGCTGATCCCCGTCGGCGAGGCGCGTGATCATGACGCCCGCCCGCCGCTCCCGCCGCGCGGCGTTCATCGCCTTGAGAACGTCAAGCCGCATCAGTTCAGCTTTTCGACATAAACCCGGATGCGGCCGCCGCAGGAGAGGCCGACGCGCCATGCAGTCTCGTCCGCTACGCCGAACTCCAGCATGCGGGGCGCGCCGGTGGCGATCACGTCGGCCGCTTCTTCGACCACGGCGCCTTCGACGCAGCCGCCGCTGACCGAGCCGAGAAAATTGCCGTCGGAGTCGATGACCAGATGCGACCCCACTGGACGCGGCGCCGAGCCCCAGGTCTCGACGACCGTCGCGATCGCCACATCGCGACCCGATTTGCGCCAGGCTTCCGCCGCTGACAAAACGTTGTCTTCTCGGTTCAGCATAGCGTAACGGCCTTTCCAGCTTGTTCCTTCACGGGGCGACGAATCCGACTCGCGCGTGGGCGCCGTCGCAGAATGGCTTTCGCTCGGAATGGCCGCAACGGCACAGCGCCGCCCGCTCCACCCGATCGATCGTCCGACCCGTCCCCGAAATGATTTCGAGCGGCCCGGCGACGCCGAGCGGCCCGTCCTTGTACGGCGTGATCGTCAGCGCGCCGTCGCGCTTGGCGAGCGCCGCGCTCGTCGACGACGGCGGCTCTCCGGTCGCGACAAAGCCTGCGCCGGTGTGGGAGCCGTCGCAGTAGGGCATGGCCTTCGACTGGCCGCAGCGGCACAGCGTCGCGCGCGTCCCGATGCTTTCGCCGGCCAGGACGATCTCGGCGTAAACGGCCAGTGGGCCGTTCTCGCGCAAGGCGATGGTGTTGACCTCCGGATTGGGTTCACTCGCGCCGCCGTCATGACGTTCGACGTGAATCGCTCCCGAGGGGCAGTTGATCGCGACGCGCATCAGCGCCTCCGCGCTCGCCGCGTCGGGATCAATCCATGGTCCTTGCACATTCGCCTTGAACACGCCGGGCTCCCCGAGGACGCAGCGCCGCGCATGGATGCACCGCCGACCGTCGAAGCGGATCGTCGCCGCCGCGCCCGTAACCGTCTCGACGTCTGAGTCGCTCATCCGCGCTCCTTCGCTCCCCCGGCCCTGCCAGCGGCTAAATTGGGCGTCGTTTGCGCCCGCCGCAAGGCCTTGAGCGCCGTCAGGCCGCCGCTTCGAGCCACGCCTTCGGATTTTTCCCGTCGTCCCGCCGCGTGGACAGCGTTTCGCACAGGTCCGCCATGCTGGCGAGGTTGTGGATCGGACGGAACGCGTCGACGTGCGGCAGGATCGCGCGGACGCCCTGCGCCCGGGCGGAAAAGCCATCGAACCGCAGCAGCGGATTGACCCAGATCAGGCGCCGGCTCGACTTGCGCAGCCGTTCGACGGCGACGCCGAGGTCGCCGACGCCGTCCCTTTCGAGGCCGTCGGTGAACAGGATCACGACCGCGCCCTGGCCGAGCACGCGGCGCGCCCAGTCGCGGTTGAAACGCGCGATCGCTTCGCCGATGCGCGTGCCGCCGGACCAGTCGACCGCCAGTTTCGCGGTCTGGGCGAGCGCCTCATCAGGGTCGCGGGCGCGCATCGCGCGGGTGACGTTGGTCAGCCGGGTCCCGAACAGGAACGTCGATACGCGGCGCGTTTCGCCGAGCGCGTGCAGAAAATGCAGGAACAGGCGCGTATATTCGCTCATCGAGCCGGAAATGTCGCAGAGCGCCACGACCGGCGGGGCGCGCTCGATCGGGGCGCGATAGGTGAGGTTGATTGCGCCTCCCGGCAGCAGCGACCTCCGGAAACTGCGGCGGGGATCGATGCGCAACCGCTCAGCGGTCGGCCCGAATCGGCGCGTGCGCCGGCGGTCGTCGGGCATGGTGAGCGCCCGGATGCGCTTGCGCGCCTCGTCGATTTCGGCCGCGGTCATTTGGGCGAAATCCTTGGCGCGCAGGATCTCCTGGTCGGACATCGTAAAGCGCGCGTCGAGGTCGATCGAGGGGACGGCCTTCGGCTCGTCCGGGTTCGACTTGAGCAGCGCGTCCGCGACGCGGGTCGCGCCCGCCTCGGCGCGCTGGGGCTGACGCTGGCTCGGAGCCTGCGGCGACATCATCGCGATCAGCTTCTCGAGCAGGCCCCTGCGTTTCCAGAAGATCTCGAACGCCTGATCGAACAGCAGGCTGTGCTCATGCTTCTTGACGAAGACCGCATGCAGCGTGGTGTGGAAGTCCCGCCGGTCGCCGAAGCCCGCCGCCTCGACGGCGGCGAGAGCATCCAGGACGGCGCCTGGACCGATCGGCACGCCGGCCTCGCGAAGCGCCCGGGCGAAATGGACAATGTTTTCCGCCAGCGCGCCTCCGCTAGCCGGCTGCGGTCCCATGAGATCTGTCATCGTGCGGCGGCCTCGCCGAGCCACGCGGCGGCGGAGGCGGTGGGCGAACGATGGGTCCTCACGAACGACTCCGCGGCCCGCGCGCCTTCCGCTTTTCGTCCGAGAAATAGGCCTTCATCGGCGCGAAGTAGAAGTCCCGCCAGCCGCCTTTCTCGTAGGCGGTCTGGTCGTCGGGGACGCCGCTGTGCGATAGCGTCAGTCGCGCGCCTGTCTTCGTCGGCTCGAGTTCGATCGCGATCGTCGAATCCGGGTCTTCGTCGGCGAAGTCCGTCGTCCGCCACGACTGGACGATCCGCCTGCCGGGAACGAGTTCCAGAATTTTGCCGGTGATATAGCCGTCCCAAGCGGAATGCGCGTCCCCGACGCGCTTGCCGACTTCCGCAGGCGCGCCGGTCATCGCCGCGTGGCGCGCGCTGTCGAGCCATGCGTCGTAGACCGCCTCCGGGGACGCGGGCAGTGTGCACGACAGCTTGTAGTCGTAGGTCATCGGGTCTTCGCCTCCGCGCTAGACCGAGACGAAATGAGGTCGCGCCGGCTGACCCTCACCCGGCGGCCTTTGGCCGTCCCCCTCTCCCCGGGGGAGAGGGGGACGCGCGGCCCGGATTCCCTTCCCCCCCC
>NZ_JBKQOT010000121.1:0-2984 GCF_052145395.1 Roseiarcus sp. | reverse complement strand
GCGGCGGTGAGCGCGTCGACTTCCCGAAGCCGAGTTTCCAGACGCTTGGCTCTAACGTCGCGCCAGTCCTCGAAACGATCGGGGACTGCGAGGCCCAGCTCGTCCGCCTTGCGGCGGTTCTCAAACGCGTCGCGCGGCAGCAGAAAGTCGTCGAAGGCCCGGAAAGCGCGGCTGCCTTCGACCCAGACGTCGCCCGATCGCAACCGCTCGCGCAACGCTATCATGACCGCGACCTCATAGGCCCGGCGTTCGGTTCCGGCGTTGGTCTTGACGACCTTGCGCCATATTGGTCGCAGAAAGCCCATCGGCGCCCGCGGCGGAAGTTTCTTCGCGCCGCTCGCGTGAAGCTCGCGCACGACGTCGAGCGCCGTGAGGAGCGGATCGTGATCCTTCCACGATCGGAAGACGAAAGCGCCGAGCACGACCGGCGACATTCGTCGGACGCTCGCGTAGCGCTCGACGATCTCGCCGAGATTGTCAGGTCTGGCCCCGACGACGGCGGCTTCTGTCTCGAGGACCAAGGTTTTCAGGCGCTCCCAGCCGAGCGCACGTTCGACGGCGGTGACCTGGTCCTCCCCCTTTTCCTTCGCGACGAGCATGGCCTTGGCCATGCCGAGCAAGGCGCGCGCCGACGCGTCGAGAGTCTTGGCGCGGTCGACCACGTTGTCATTGTGGGCACGGTCGGCGCGCCGGAAGACAGCCCCGAGCATCTTGTCGAACATGGCCAGGGCGGCGTCGGTGAGTCCGATCTCCATCTGGCGCGCGAACACGACCAGGGTCGCCAAACGGCGCGACGCGTCGAAACGCGAGATGTCGCGGGGAACGAGGATGGTGATTTCTCTCGCGATCGCCGCATAGCGCGCCCGGTGAATGCGCTTTTCGCGATCGGCTCTGACGCCAAGCTTGCGCACGGCTTCGAGCCGTTCGACGACCGCGAAAAGATTTTTCTGGCGCGGCGCTTCCGGCCATTCTCGCAGCCAGGCGAACGGCGTGCGTTCTCTTTCGTCGGTTACGATCAGCAGCGCGTCCAGAGCGGCGGTCGTCTCCAGCGACAGGCCCTCGGCGAGGCCTCTGTAAGCACGCTTGCGCGCAACCGCGCGCGCCGCGAGCGCAAGACGCTCCAACTCGGTTGAGGCTGGCAGCCATATGTTCCGTTCGCGCAGATACGCGATCATGGCGGAAACAATCGCATCACCGCGATCGGAACCAGCGCCCTCCTCAATGCCCGCCTGGACGACAGCGCGCCTATCCTCCCGCCGGAACGGTCGCGCATCGAGATAGGTTTGCAGACCGCCGAGATGCTCCCAACGCGTTTCGCTACGGCGCGCATAGGACGCAAACTCCTCGGGTTCGCATCCTATCTGCGCCGAGATGAAGGTCAGCATCTCAGCGGGGGGCGTTTCCTCTGGCCGCGGCGCGCGGCCTGGAAACCGTAGATAGGCGAGATGGATGGCGAACCCGAGCCGATTGGCGGCGCGGCGCCGCTGGCGGATCAGCGCCATGTCCGCGGGCGAGTCCGCGGGCGAGAAAGTATAATGCCGAACGATCGCCGCCGGGTCGGTAGGCGGATCGAACAGTGCAGCGCGCGCTTGTGACGAAAGGATCTCGTGTTTCTTCATGCGGCGCCCCTCGCCTTCTCCGGCCGTCATTCGGTCGTTTGTCGGCCCAACCTCATCTCGTCCGTCAACGTGTTTGACGACGGGTTTCCGGACAGATAGATTCTCGGACGGATTTGCGGACAGGAGGGCACCGAATGGCGGCCATCGGCTACGCGAGGGTGTCGACGACCGATCAGGACTTGGCGCTGCAACTCGACGCCCTCGCCAAGGCCGGTTGCGCGCGCGTGTTCGAGGACAAAGCGTCGGGAGCGAAAGCCGACCGGCCCGGGTTGGCGGCGGCGCTGGGCTTCGTGCGCGAGGGCGATATCCTGACGGTGTGGAAGCTCGATCGTCTCGGTCGCTCGCTGCCGCACCTGATCGAAACGGTCAACGCCCTGGAGACGCGCGGCGTCAGCTTCCGCTCTCTAACCGAGGCGATCGACACCACGACGCCAGGAGGACGGCTCGTCTTTCACATCTTCGGCGCGCTCGGGCAGTTCGAGCGCGACCTCATCCGCGAACGAACCCGCGCCGGTCTCGACGCTGCGGCGGCGCGCGGTCGCCAAGGCGGACGCAAACCTGTCATGACGGACGAAAAGCTCCGGCGCGCCCAAACGCTCCTTGCCCAAGGCCTTACCGTTCGTGAGGTCGCCGCTCGCATCAAGGTCGGCAAGACCGCGCTATACGCCGCACTCGCCCACACGGCCTCGGAACCGGCCGGCGCCGGCGCCGCAGGTTCGCCTTGACCGCCTCGTCCATCCCCATCCCCTTTCACATTTCGTAGGCGCAAATGTCCCATGCCATTATCCGCGGCAAATCAGGTCGACGGCACGAAGTCGATTTTGGAGACAGTCCCGTGCGGGTCGAAATCTGCGCCAGCGACAAAACCGTCGAGATCGTCGTCGAAGCCGACTCCGACGAACTCCCAGTTCTCGTTCCCCGGCGGCATTCCTAGCCACGTTGCGCCGGAGACGCCGGGCTCCATCCACGAGGGCGGCGAGCTCGGCTATGCGATGTCGCACGCCCACGGCGCGGCCTTCGACAATCCGAACCTGATCGTCGCCTGCGTGGTCGGCGACGGCGAGGCCGAAACCGGCCCGATGGCGACGAGCTGGCACTCCAACAAGTTCCTCAATCCGGTGAGCGACGGCGCGGTGCTCCCGATCCTGCATCTCAACGGCTACAAGATCGCCAATCCGACGGTGCTCGCGCGCATTCCGCGCGAGGAGCTCGACGCGCTCTTTCGCGGCTACGGCTACGCGCCCCACTTCGTCGAGGGCGACGACCCGGCGACGATGCACGAACTGATGGCCGAGACGCTCGAGAAAGTGGTCAACGACATCCGCCGCATCCAGGACGCCGCCCGCGCGGACGGGTTCAAGCAGC
>NZ_JBKQOT010000120.1:0-13444 GCF_052145395.1 Roseiarcus sp. | reverse complement strand
CCATGCGTTCGGGTGCCGAAAACGGCCCCTTATTCACCCGTGAATCGAGCATTCTCAAGGGGTTGCGACCGAGTTTGCGAAAAAATGCAACAACCAAGGCGCCGCCTCGCGAAACGCCGTCATCGCGAGCCCCAAAGGGGGCGTGGCGACCCAGAGGCCCCTAAGGCGCCCGACGTTCCCCTGGATCGCCACGCCGCGAGTGCCCGGCGAAAGACGGACGTCCTGTCGGACGCCCTGTGGCGGCTTGCGATGACCGGGGGGAGGCGCGCAGCAAGCAGGGGCCAGGGGCCAGGACGGACAAAGACTCGTTCATCCCTCTCTTGTACCGTGATTTCCTATTTTCGTAAACAACAATCCCGTGCCGCACGGATTCCGAAATTCTGCGGGGCTCAACGGTCGCGCCAGGCGCGGGTGCGACTGACGATCCGAAGGCGTTTCAAGTGTTCAATTCGGCAAGCGCAACAAGGGTATTCAATATTTCTGCGTTCGGACAGTCGGCTTCCCAAACGAAAGTGCTTGGATCATTCCGCAAATCCAGCACGCAGGTCTGCCGGTCGCCGCAAAGCGGGCAGTTTGTCTTGATCTTGCTGAAGACTTCGGGAAACTCGCGTCCGATCGCATCGACATCAAGCCTCAGGAGTTTCATGCGACCCCTGAGCAGGTGATCGACGTCTTCGGACATCTTGGTTCCTTGTCAGTCGGCGAACGCCGCCGTTCCCAACTGAGATTGCGTCCGTCGCAGGCGCCTGACAAGGGAAAAAGTGGGCGGACAATCGCAACTTCGGTTGGAGCTTCAGAGCCGCATGGCTCGCGTGGGGTGACACTCAAGTCCAGCCTCACGCGCGACCGTTCGCGGCAGGCGAAAAAGCCCTTGACGCTCGCGCGGCCGCTTGCCACAAAATACATTGAAGGCTCGGGACTTTGCACGCGCCTTGACCGAACATTTCTTATCGAAGCGGGAGGGTACGCATGGTGCAACCCTATACGGCCGTTGGCCTGATCCCGACGGTTCGCGGCGTCCGCAAGCGGGCGGAGATCGAGCGCAATCTCGATCACATCGCCCACCTGATCGCCGCCGCCTCCTGGCTCTCGAGTCTCGACTTGCCGGTGCGGCTCGTCGCCGTGCCGGAAGGCGCGCTCCAGGGCTTCACCGACGAGGTGTTCGATCTCGATCACGTGACCTACGCCCGCGAGACGGCGATCGATATCCCGGGCCCCGAGACGCGGTTTCTAGGCGACCTCGCCCGGCAGTGGAACGTGTTCATCATGGGCCAGGCCAAGGCGCGCCACGAGGCCTTCCCGGACCGCTTCTTCAACGTCGGCTTCGCCATCGACCCGAAGGGCGAGGTGGTGCTCAAGCACTACAAGCTCGCGACGCTCTATCCGGTCGAGCATTCGGTGACCCCGCACGACGTGTGGGACCGCTGGGTCGAGCTTTACGGGAAAACGCTCGGCGCCTTCTATCCGGTCGCGGACACCGAGATCGGGCGGCTCGGCGTGCTGATGGCGAACGAGGGATCGTACCCGGAGAACGCCCGGGGCCTCGCGATGAACGGCGCGGAGGTGGTCTATCGCGCCTCGTACCCGCACCCGCACACCGGCAACGAGTTCTTCGAGATCCAGAACCGCGCCCGCGCGCTCGACAACAATTTCTTTGTCGTCGCCCCGAACATGGGGACCTACTATCTCGACGCCAACGCAGACCTTCCGATCGACACGTTCGGCGGCCGCTCGATGATCGTCGACTACAAGGGCCGCATCGTCGGCCGGCACGACTACGGCGCAGGCTCGTCCTACGTCGCAGGCGCGATCGACATCGAGGCCTTGCGGGACCACCGCACGCGGGCGCAGTGGGACAACTGGATGAAAGACCTGCGCACCGAGGTCTATCAGACGATCTACGAGCAGCCGATCTATCCGAAGAACCTCTATCTCGACCGCGCCCCCTACAATCACGCCGACTTCCGGCGCGAGGTGATCGACCGGCAGATTGCGAAAATGGTCGAGCGCGACATCTGGGCGAAGCCGTCCGCTTACGGGCCTGAAGGGCCCAAGGGGCGGTGACCCATTGAGTACCGAGCTGCATAGTGGCGGCCGCGTTTAATTTGATCGCTCTTTGACCGCCCGGGGCAGAACTACGGAACTACGGGGAATTAAGGGAATTACGGTGACGCTTTTGGACTGCACCCCTCGGCTGAGACAGGCTTAACTCGGTGACAGGGCTTTGTCCTGGTTTGGTGGGTTGCGGGTTTGCTAGTGGAATTCGGTTTCGAACTCGGCCGGGGGTTTGGCGCCGGACATGACGGTGACGGGATTACGGCGGATTACGGTCACATTTTATTCAATCCCATATCTCCCGATATCTCCCGGCCTCCGCAATCGCTTATTTGCGCAACGGCGCGCAGCTATCGCCCACGACAAGGGCCGGCGGAAACACGACGTTGCGAGGTTCGCCCCTGGCGCTGTGATTGATCCGATCCATCAGCAGGCGGACCGACTCGTTCACCATCTCGACGATCGGGTGCTCCGCTCGCGTCAACTGGGGTTTCAGGCCGCGAATTCCGGGGATGTTGTCGGTTGAGGCCACAGAAATGTCTTCCGGACACTTCATCCCTGCGTCTTGAACCGCGCGCAGGACGCCGAGCGCCATGGCGCCGTTCGCCACATACAGCGCGGTCGGCCGATCGGGCTGCTCGAACATGCCGCGCGCGACTGAATAGGCGACCTCCTCGCGAAACTCACCCGATCGCACGAAGCGAGGATCGAGGGCGAGACCCTTGGCGTTCATTGCCGCCTTCATGCCTTCGAAGCGGTCTCGCCCGGTGCTCAAATGAAGGGGTCCCGTTATGGCGCCGATCCGAACATGGCCGAGGTCGATCAGATAGTTGGTGACTTGATAGCTCGCCGAGAAATTGTCGATCGTCACCGTATCCGACCCAACGTCGTCGACCGTGCGCCCGAAAAGCACGGTCGGAACGCGCCGCCCTTCGAACTCGCGCAGCGACGCATTCGACGCGCCGCTGACAGGGACGAGAATCAAGCCTTCGCAACGCAGCCTCCAAACGCGATTGAGGACCTGCTTCTCCGCCTCCGGCTTCTCGTCGCTGTTGAACACGACCAGCGAGCGGCCCCAGGCGGCGACAGCCGTCTCCGCAGCGCAGACGACGCGCGAAAAGAAGAGGTTGGACAAGTCGGCGGCGGCGAAGGCGATCAGTTCGCTGCGGCCGCGGCGAAAATTCCGTGCGAGTTGCGAAGGCGCATACCCCAGCTGGCCGATGGCCTCGAGCACGCGCGCCTTGAGTCCGGGACTGACGTAAGCGGAGCCGTTGACGACCGCCGACACGGTGGCCGGCGAAACTCCGGCCGCGTTGGCGACGTCCTTGATCGTTGCCATGGACCTGCAGCAAATCGTTTCGCCAGTTATCGACAAAATTCCGCCGCATGTCTAGCGGCCTATTTCCCCTGCAAATGTAGTGTGTGCGACAATCGGCGTCGCCTTTTTTACTTGCCCAAGCGGCGCCCTTGGATTAATCGCAGCAAAACGGTTCGCCAGTTTCGCCGGCGCGGGACGGCAATCGGTTGGGAGGGAAAAGATGAGAAGACTCATAGTCAGCGTCGCAGTCGCGATGGCCGCGCTCCCGGTTGGCACCGCCCTGGCGGAACCGCCGCTTGTCGGCATCGTCTCCATCAGCGCGGCCGAGGCGAACAACGCCCGGTACATCTCGGGCGCCCAGGCCGCCGCCAAGGAGATCGGCTGGAACGTGTCCGTGATCGACGCCTCCGGCAATGCGGATCAGGCCAACGCCGCAATCCAGAATTTCGCGCAGCGCGGCGCGACGGCCATTGTCGACATGGTGTTCCCGTATTCCTCGATCGGAGCGGGGCTGGCCGCCGCCAAGAGCGCCAACATCCCGGTTGTAACCTGGGGCGGCGGGCTCGGAAGCACGGTCGCCGCAACGAATGGTTCCGGCGGGCCGATGGTCGTCCCGGTCGACGATCTCATGATCAAGACGATGGGCGGCAAGGGATCCGTGCTCGAACTCACCTACCACACCGGCGAGGTTTGCCGGAACCGCGAGGTCGAGCTCGACAAGACGCTCGTCGACCATCCCGACATCAAGTTCGTCAAGAACGAAGTGCGCATTCCCGGCTATTTCGAGGACGGCGCCCAGTACGCGAACGCGTGGCTTGCGTCGCATCCGGCAGGCAAGGAAAATCTGGCGATTTGGGGCTGCTGGGACGATCCTTCGATCGGCGCCATCGGGTCGCTGCGCGCGCAAGGCCGTTCGGACGTGAAGGTCTACGGCGTCAACGGCAATGCGCAGGCGCTGGAGAACATTCAGAAGGGCTTCATGACGGCGACGGCCTTTCAGGACAGCTACACCGAAGGCTACAACATGATCAAATTGCTGCCCGAAATCGTCAAGGCTGGCGCGAGTTGGCAGCCGAAGGCGATCGAGGTGCCGGCAATCCTGGTCACGAAGGACAATATCGAGAAGTTCCTTGCCGACCATCCCTCCGCGCTGAAGTAATCCGCCGGCGCCAGCAGCCATGGACGACGCCCCACAACCGGGGACGCCAACGGCGTCCCCCCTCGTTTCCGTCAAAGCCATCAGCAAAGCTTTCGGCGGCGCGCAGGCGTTGAGGGAGGTGTCGCTGTCGATTCTTCCCGGCGAGGTTCATGGCCTCGTCGGGGCGAACGGCGCGGGAAAATCCACCCTGATCCGGATCGTCGCGGGCTTGACGCAACCCGACAGCGGAGATGTCGTCATTGACGGACGGCGCGTCACAATCAACTCTCCGCACCTGGCGAATGAACTCGGCATGAGTTTCATCCACCAGGAGCTCGCGTTCGTGCCCGGCATGACGGTATTGGAAAACATCATGCTGGGTCTGCCGAAGAAGACCCGGTTCGGCGTCGTCGATTGGCCCGCCATCGCCCGCGACGTCGCCCCGATCGCCAAGCGCGTCGGAGTTCGCGCGCCGCTGTCCGTCAACGTCAACGGGCTTTCGACCGCGGAAAACTGGCTGATCAGCATCACGCGCGCGCTTGTGCGCAACGCGCGCCTCATCGTCATGGACGAGCCCACCGCCGCCCTGTCGACGGCGGAAAGCGAGCGGCTGTTCGGCATCATTCGCGAACTCAGCAGATCGGGCGTCGCGGTGCTGTACGTCTCCCATCGGCTCGACGAAATCCTCGAGCTTTGCCGTCGCGTCACGGTTCTTCGGGACGGAAGGATGGTCGTCGAATTGACAGGCCCGGCTCTAACCCGCCAGGCGCTGGTCGAGGCGATCGTCGGCGGCGCGGTCGAGTCGCGGCCGAACCACGCGGGCGCCTGCGCGCTCGACGAGATCGCGATCTCCGTGCGAGGCGTTTCGCGGGCGCCGAAAGTCAAGAATGTCAGCTTCGACCTCAAGAAGGGCGAAGTGCTTGGGCTTGGCGGCCTCGTCGGCGCAGGCCGCAGCGAGCTCGCGCGCATGCTCTTCGGCGCCGACCGGCCCGACACGGGGGAGATGAGGCTCGAAGGGAAACGCTTTGCGCCAAGAAGCCCGTCCCAGGCCGTGAAAGCGGGGATCGGATTTGTGCCGGAGGAACGTCGCGCCGAAGGCCTCATTCTCAGCAAGAGCGTTGGGCTCAACCTCTGCCTTGCAAATCTGAATTCGATTATCGTCAGCCCAATGCTGCCGCTGATCAGCGGCCGCCGACGCGACGCGCTGGTCTCGCGGACGATCCAGGCGTTGGCGATCAAAGGCGCCAGCGCGGACGCTCCGGTCGGACGATTGAGCGGCGGCAATCAGCAGAAGGTCGTCATCGGGCGATGGCTGCAGGCGGAGCCGAAAGTGCTCATCCTCGACGAGCCCACGCGCGGCGTCGACGTCGGCGCGCGCGCTGAGATCCATAAGCTGATACGGGGATTGGCGCGACAGGGTATGGCCGTCCTCGTCATATCCTCCGACCCAGAAGAACTGCCGGATCTTTGCGACCGCGCCTTGATCATGGCGGAGGGCCGCATCGTCGGCGAACTCGCCGGCGGCGCGCTTACGCGCCACGCCATCATCTCGGCGAGTTACGCCGGGATCACAGAGCAAAGCGTCGCATGAGCGAAGGTCTGATCTCCACACGCCGTCTCACGCCCGCCGTCAAGGCGGGCCTCGCGGTATTCGCCCGCTACGCGACGATCATTGGGCTCGCGCTCATGATTGTCGTCTTCTCCATCCTCTCGCCGGACGCGTTTCCGACCTTCAGCAATTTCATCAACGTTCTCGACCAAGCGTCGCTCGCGATGATCATCTCGGGCGGATTGACGCTCGCGCTCATCGTCGGCGAAATGGACCTCTCGGTCGGCTACGCGGCGAGCCTGCACGGGGTGCTCGTCACCGGACTGATCGTGCACGACGAGCTGCCGATTTCGTTGGCGATGGCGATCGTCATTGCGCTGGGCGCTCTGGTCGGCGCCGCCAATGGCCTCATCGTCACGAAGCTCAGGGTGAATTCCGTTATCGCGACGCTCGGTGTGGGCACGATCATCGTGGGCCTGGCGTACGCCTATTCGTCCGGCGTGCCGATCGTGGCCGGCGTTCCGGAAGCCTTCCTGCAATTGACCCTCGGCCGTTGGTTCTTCGGCATACCAAATCCGATCATCTTCATGGCGCTCGTCGTCGTGACGCTATGGGCGCTTGTCGAACGGACTGCGATCGGCCAGGAGATTCAGG
Source organism: Roseiarcus sp. (assembly GCF_052145395.1). NCBI lineage: Bacteria > Pseudomonadati > Pseudomonadota > Alphaproteobacteria > Hyphomicrobiales > Roseiarcaceae > Roseiarcus > Roseiarcus sp. The sequence goes on along the minus strand of NZ_JBKQOT010000120.1, from coordinate 6,730 downwards.
CCGTCGGCGGCAACGAGGCGGCGGCGCGCATGGCGGGCATCAGCGTCGACCGCATCAAGGTTCTGGGCTTCGTCATCTCGGGCATGTGCGCCGCGCTCACCGGCGCGCTTCTCGCTTCGCGCCTCGGCAGCGGCACAACAAGCGCGGCCGACTCCTATCTGCTGACCGCATTCGCCGCCGTCTTCCTCGGATCGGCCACGCTGCGGGACGGCGAATTCCACGTTCTGGGAACACTTGTGGGCACGCTGATCATCGTCTTCGGGTTCAACGGCCTCAACATATTCGGAGCGCCGACCTTCTCCCAGTATGTGTTTCAAGGGGCAATCTTGATCATAGCGGTCGGGCTCTCCAGCCTGGGCCGCATGTTGGCGGAAAGCTGAAAGGAGAGAGGGATGGCTCAGTCAGCGATCTGGGACTTTTACGTCATGGAGTACGCGCGCTCCAAGGATCAGCCTTGGGTCGATCTTGTCGCGGGGATGTACGCCGAAGGAGTCATGGACCTTCCATTTTCCTTCGTTCTGTTGCAGCGCGACGGCGGCAACGTTCTTGTCGATACCGGCTTCATGCGGGACGAGCATGGTCCAGGTTTCTCCGGCAAATTCGGGGTCCCGACCTGGATCTCGCCGCTCCGACTGCTCGCAGCGATGAACCTCCGCCCCGACGACATCTCCGACATCGTCATCACGCACGCCCATTTCGACCACATGGGCTCGATCGCCGAGTTTCCCAAAGCGCACATCCACATCCAGAAGAGGGAGCTGCTCTCCTGTTACGAGCTTTTCGCGCTGCCGAAGCGATTCAGCCATCTCACCGCAATCGTCGACCCCGGCACGATGCGCGCGGCGCTGGGCGCGTCGATCGAGCACCGCGTGACTTTGATTGACGGCGACAAGGACGATGTGCTGCCTGGCATTCACGTCCGGCTGGGCGGCGGGCACACGTTTGGCCACCAGATCGTGATCGTCGAAACGGCGGCGGGTCGGCGGGTCATCTCGGGCGACTGCATCTATTCGCGCAGCCAGATCACCGGTCGCGGCGGCGACGGAGTTTATGTTCCGCTCAACAATGCGGTCGGCAGCGCATGGGATCAGCTGAAGACGATCGACAAGATGAACGACGAACTCGGCGGCGACATGAGCCGCCTCGTCGTCCTGCATGATATCGAGCGCTGGAAGGGACTGCCCATCGTGAAAGAGGTGGACGGGTTTCGAATTGTGAAAGTCGCGTGAAGGCGCAGGGAGCGCCCTGGGACGGGCGTCTTGCGACGCAAGAAGTGGCGACGAGGGGCCCAAGGGCTGCAGGCGAAACCCCTAGGGCGGGAAGGCGGCCGCGTCAGCGGCCGGAGAGGGCGACGGCGCGCGATCAGTGTGAGCGTCGAGAAACCGAGACCCCGAGAGAGGCGCATGCGCTTCCAGGGCGGGTTACGGTGATCTCGTCCCGCTTCACAGGGCCCGCATGAACGCCACCAGGTCCTGCTTCTCCTGCGCGCTCAGCTTGTCGCCCAGGACCAGATTGAAGAATTCGACGCTGTCATCCAGCGTCAGCAGCCGCTGGTCATGAAGGTAAGGCGGGTTGTCCTTGATGCCGCGCAGCGGGAAGGTCTTGACGTTCCCGTCCCCGACCTCTGCCGCGTAGTTGATCATATCCGGCTTGAAGAAGCGCTCCGTGTGGAGGTCGTGCATCAAGTTGTCGGTGTAGTAGGGCGGCTGGTGGCAGCTGGCGCATTGTCCCTTGCCGAAGAAAACCTCCTGCCCACGCATTTCAGCCGGCGTCGCTTTGGCGGGATCCAGCTTGCCAAACAAGTCGAGTTTGGGCGCAGGCGGGAAGTCCAGCATTTCCTCGAAGTCGGCCATGAAATCGACCTGGCTGCCGCGCTCCAGCGGGTTCACGCCCTTCTTCGTCGCCGTCACGATGTCGCCGTCGAAATAGGCGGTGCGCTGCTCGAATTCGGTGAAATCCTCGACCGTTTTCAAGGCGCGCTGCGAACCGAACAACCGCTGGATGTTCACGCCGCGCAGCGACACCGTGCCGACGCGGTGGCGGAACCACTCCGGTCGGTTGTCCGGGGCGAGGTGTACGGCGCCATTCTGATGTCCGTTCGAGTGGCAGTCGAAGCAGGCCACGCCAAGACAAGGCGTCGCCGATTTGCGATCTTCGGTCGCATTGAATTGTTGCTCCGGAAAGGGCGTCAGCAACAGGCGCAACCCTTCCAATTGCCGGGGCGTGAGAACGCCATTGAACATCTCGAAGAAGTTGGTGATGGAGACCAGCTTCCCCTGCGAGACGTCGCCAAGATCGGGGCGCGAGGTCAGGTACATCGCCGGAGGAAATGCCGGCAGAAAACGTTCGGGGAGGTCGAAATCGATGTCGAAGCGGGTCAGGTCTCGCCCGTCCTGCGTCTTGATCGCGTCGATCTCCTCGTGCGGAAAAACCTGTCCGCCAGTGTGATGGAATGGATGTGGCAGCGGGAGAAAACCTTTCGGCCATAGACCCTGCTCGCGGATCGCCTCAGGGGTCATGGTGCCGAGCTGTTCCCACGTCACTCCCGGGGGCAGCTTGACGCGTACGCCTTCCTGCAGCGGCTTCCCGTGCTCCATCGTAACGCCCTGGGCAGGGTGATCGCCGAGGTCGTAACGCTCCTCGAGCATCGCCTGGTGATCGCGTTCGATGGCTGGCTTCGCCGCCTCGTCCGCGGCCATCCGGGCGGCAAAAGGCTGGTCGATGGCAATCGGTTGGTAGCTCGTCAGGCCGCGCGGCCCCTTATAGTAGCCCTCGCTCCCCATCAGGTAGGGGTTTTGAGGCGCCGTCGTCTGCGGTTCCTGCTGGGAGTCGGCGCGACTGAGCCATAGCACGAGGCTAGCCGCCAACAGAAACGTCCAACTCCGCGTGCCTGACTTTAGCATCTTCGCCTCCCGGAGAATGTCGTTGGATCGACCAAAACCGTTGTGCGGGCGGAAAAACGCTTCTGTGCGCCTCCAACAGCAATCGCTTAGATGCGATTAGATGCGACTGCACGAATGGAAAGAGTTGAAGCGAGCCAAACGCAAGTGCGCCGCCCCCAAGAACGAAGCCCATCGCAACCTTGCGCGGCGGCTTCGCACCATGGACGGCCCAGTACTTAATGGTCTTGAGTCTGTAGCCTTGGATGATGGCGCGGTTAGGGCGAGTGCTTACCAACCGCGCGGGGGAATTCGGGGATTACAGGGAGATGACGGATTACGGCGACACTTTCCGAATTGCCCAATTGTTCGCCCACCGCGGGAGTATGCGCGTCAAAACATCATCCCGGTTGATCCAGTGGTGCTTGAGCGCGCCCAAGATATGAAGCGCGACCAGGGCGGCCATCGCATAAGCCGCAAGCCGGTGGGCGAGCGCTGTCCATCCGAACAGCGCGACGTCGGGCGCAGCGACGTTCGGGATCACGAACAGGCCGAAGAAACGCGTCGGGATCGGCAGCGGCGAGGTGGAGACGACGAGCCAGCCCGCGCCGATCGCGATGAGCGTCAGGACATAGAACGCCGTCTGCACGGCGCGCGCGGGGCGCCCCTCCCAGCCCGGAACGGAATCCGGCGCAGGACGCCGCAACCGGGCGGCGATGCGCAACGCGGTCAGAGCGAGCGCCGAGAAGCCGAGCGACTTGTGCCACTGATAGAGATTGAAGGTCGCCGCGGCGCCGAACACGGCGTGGGTCATGAGCCAACCTACAGCGAGGAGCCCGATGATCAGCGCCGCATTGATCCAGTGCAGGACGACGACGGAAGGGCTCCAGCGCCGCGGCGGCAGCGTCAAAGCTCGGCCGCCTCGCTCCGGATGGTCAGATCGACGTCGCGCGAGACCAGCGGGAAGCCCGAGTTCATGCCGAACTCCAGCCGGTCGATCCGGGTCTGGGCGCGGAACTCGAACCGCTCCTTGCCGCCGGGCGGACGCTCGACCGCGACCTCGACGGTCAGCGGCTTCGTTACCCCGAGCAGCGTCAGTTCGCCCGAAACGCGCACCGCGCGGTCGCTGAGCTTCTCGACGGACGTCGAGACGAAATCGATCGACGGATGCCGGTTGGCGTCGAGGAAAGCCGGCGAGCGCAAATAGTCGCCAAACGAGGTCGAGCCGACGTCGACAGACCCCGCCCGGACGTGGAAGGCGACGCTGCTTTTCTCCGGCCGGTCGAAGTCGATGGCGATCCGGCCCTCGAATGCGTCGAACCGCCCCTGGGTGCGCGGGAAGCCGACGGCGTCGATCGCAAAGGCGATCTCGGTACGCGCCGGGTCGATGCGCCAGTTCGCCGCGCCGGCCGCCGGCGCGGGGCCGCTGGCGAACGGGAATGACGCCGCTGCGGCGGCGACCGTGATCAGCAGGGAATGCTTCAAGGGAATCATCTCGCTCCATCCATCCGGGTTTCGCGGCGTGAACATTCGATGCGGCCGCCCTATTCATTCATGTTTTCGTGAGGCGCTGCGTGTCGGACGCGCGTGACGGCGCGAGCGTAGCCGGCGATTGGGGCGCCGGGTGGGCTCCCGCCCGGCTTCACGTCAGGGCGGCGACGGCGCAAGCCGCTTCGTCCGCGCTGACCCCGCGCCCGCGACTGAACTATTCCGGGACGGCCGGTCACCCATAGCTGGCAGTTCGCCTGTGTCCCCGCTCATCGCCTTTCAACGGCGACGATCAGCGCGCCCGGGCCCTTGTCGCTCATCCGGCGGCTCGCGTCTCGCGCCCGGCCCCTCGCATCCGCACGTTCGCCCGGTACTCCCGAGGCGTCATGCCCTTCTCCCGCCGGAAGGCGCGGTTGAAATTGGAAATGTTCTGGAAGCCGCACTCGAAGCAGATTTCGGTGACCCCGAGGCTGTCGCTCTCCAGAAGCGTGCAGGCCTTGGCGATGCGGATCTTGCGCACGCAGTCGACGAAATTGGCGCCGGTCATTTTCTTGAAGTGGCGCGAGAAGGTCGATTCGTTCATGCCGACGATGGCGGCCGCCGCCGACATCCGGACGTCGTGGACGTTGGCGAACATGTATTCGATCACCGCGCCGATCTGCGCGTCGGCGCCGCCGATCGCCTCCGGCCGGTAGGTCTCGCTCGCGAGCACGCGTCGCGCTTTCGCCGCGACCATCCGCTCGATGAGGGCGATGAACAGGGCGATCCGCGCCAGTCCATGGCAGTCGCCCATCTTCAACAAAAGTTCGCCGCAGTCCCGGGCGTCGTCGCCGAAGAACTCGATCCCGCGTCGCGACTCCTCCAACACCGGCAAGAGATTGCCGAACTCGGGAAACACCTTTCGCGCGTCCTCGGTGAAGCGCGACGAGAACTGCAGCACGACGTCGCGTCCCGTGATCCGCTCGCCGGGATTGAGGTCGCTCACCCAGTGATGGGGGAGGTTGGGACCGACCAGCAACAGATTGCCCGGCCCGAAAGCGCCGATGTGGTCGCCGACGAACATTTTTCCGGAGCTTTCGGCGATCAGGTGGATCTCGTATTCGGGGTGATAGTTCCAGCGCGCGAGCGCGCTCGGATAATCGTGCCGGTGCCAGCGGAAGGAGGTGGCGGGATCGCGGACGATCAGCTCGAAATCGGGATCGGCGAGCGCGGTTCGGGCGTTCTCGGCGGCGGCCCCGTGAGGATCGGCGCGAAGCGACGGACGCCGGCTCGTCGGGAGACGCGGGGCGGAGGACGGGCTGACCTGGGCGCCATCTCGCATTCGGGCGAACCTTCTCCGGGTCCTCGATCGGGGGACGCTACCACGCGGCGCCGAGGTTTTCGAGTCCGGCGGCAGGAGCGCCGAGGGTCCACGGATCCCGCCCGAAAGGGCGGGAGCTTCCTCAATTCCAGCGGCCGCGGCGCGCGATCAGGGAGGCGATCAGCGCCGTCCATCCGGTCTGATGCGAGGCGCCGAGGCCCTCGCCGGTTTCGCCGTTGAAATATTCGTAGAACAGCGGGCGCTCCGTCCACGCGGAGCCCGGCTTGAACAGCGCGCCCGGCCCGTCCGCAGGTCTCCGGCCGTCCGCGCCCTTCAGGAACAGCCTCACGAGCCGGCGTTCGATCTCTTCCGCCGCCGCGCCGAGATGCGCGCGGGCGCCGGCGCCCGTCGGAAGCTCGATCGTGAAGTCGTCGCCGAGGACGCGGTACAAAGCGCGCAGCGATTCGATGGCGAGCAGATTGAGCGGGAGCCAAACCGGGCCGCGCCAGTTCGAGTTGCCGCCGAACAGCGGAGTCGTCGATTCCGCCGGCTCGTAGTCGAGGCGCTGATCGACGCCGCCGAGACCGATGACGAGCGGATGGTCGCGATGATAGCGCGACAGCGAGCGCAGCCCGAAGGGCGACAGAAACTCGCTCTCGTCGAACATGCGCGCCAGAATGCGCTTGAGCCTCGGCTTGTCGACGAGGCAGATCAGCTCCGTCTCTCCGCCGCGGGTGAAATAGCGCACGAATCCCGTCAGGTGCGGCATGTGGTCGATGAACCAGCGCACCCGCGTGCGGACGTTCGGCAATTGCTCCCACAAGGAAGCGGGGATCTGGCAGGAGGCGAACACCGGCAAGAGCCCGACCATCGAGCGCGCCCTGACGACGACGGTCGAGCCGTCGGGTCTGCGCAATCGGTCGTAGAAGAACCCGTCGGCCTCGTCCCACAGATCGTTCATCGCCGCCGCGATCACGGCGAAATGCTCGAAGAATTTGATCGCAATGTCCTCGTAGGACGCATCATGGTTGGCGAGGCGCAGCGCCATCTCGAGCATGTTGAG
>NZ_JBKQOT010000119.1:0-5185 GCF_052145395.1 Roseiarcus sp. | reverse complement strand
ATCATGCCCTGCAGCCAGAACGAATCGCGCAGGCCCTCGCTGACCTTCGCGCCCGGCCGGTTGAAGCCGTAGAACGTCGTCGGCAGCTCCTTGAAGAATTGCGAGCGGTCGGCGGCAACGGCCTTGCGCATGCCGTCGAAGACCTCGATCGGCAGGCCGCCGGGATAGGCCTTGGTCTTCACCATGATCGGCGGCACCGCGCCGATCAGCACGAGCTTGGCGACGCGGTGGAGCCCGTGGCGCGCGACGTAGCGCACGGCCTCGCCGCCGCCGGTCGAATGACCGACATGGATCGCGTCGCGCAGGTTCAAGTGGCCCGCGAGGTCGGCGAGATCGTTGGCGTAATGATCCATGTCGTTGCCGTCCCACGGCTGGCTCGACCGCCCGTGGCCGCGCCGGTCGTGGGCGATGCAGCGGTAGCCGTGGTCGGCCAGATACATCATTTGGTCCTCGAAGGCGTCGCTGGTCAGCGGCCAGCCGTGACTGAAAACGACGGGCTGCCCCTGGCACGTGTCGTTGTAGAAAATCTGGGTTCCGTCGCGCGTGGTGATCGTCGGCATGTCGTTCTCCTCAATCGGGGGGCGTCGCCAGGGGCGGTACGCGGCTTCCCGTCTTCCATGTAAGGCGCTGCGTTCTAGCACATTGAGCGGGACGTCCGCCTTTTGAAATTCTCTTGATGCCCCACGCGGGGCGCTTGCCGAAGCTTGCCGACTTTGTCCTTGCCGAAATTGCGTTCGAGGCGACAAACTCCTGCGGCGCACGTTTTTTCGCGGATGCGCGAGGCGAAGGCGCCGCCGCAAACCGGGGCGCGATCGGCGCGGCCTCAAGGCGCCATGTCGGGAGCGTGTATGCCGGACCGTTCGCTCAGACTGCGCAGGGACTACGCCGCACGGATCATGCGGCTCGCCGGCGTCGCCGATCCCCGCCTGGAGGCGGCCTTCGCCGCCGTGCCGCGAGAGGACTTTTCCGGCCCTCCGCCGTGGCATGTGTCCAGCGGCTTTTTCGGCCTTTCGGGCGGCAATCGCGACGTAGCGAGCCTCTACGATGACGTGCTGGTCGCGATCGACGCCCGCCGCGGGATCAACAACGGCCAGCCGTCGCTGCACGCGGCGGCGATAGCATCGCTTGCGATCCGCGAGGGCGAGACGGTCGTGCAGATCGGGGCGGGGGCGGGCTATTACACCGCCATTCTCGCCCGCCTCGCCGGCCCGACGGGCAAGGTCTTCGCCTACGAGATCGAGGCCGACATCGCCGAGCGCGCGCGGACGAATCTCGAGGGCTCTCCCCAGGTCGAGGTGCGCGCGGCCTCGGGCGTGGCGGAGGATCTGCCGAGGGCTGACGCGATCTACGTCAACGCCGCGGCGTCCCACCCGGTCCGCGCCTGGCTCGACGCGCTGAACCCGGGCGGACGGCTCCTGTTTCCGCTGCACGCGGCGCGCTCGTCCGGCGCCATGCTCTTGATCACCCGGCCTCGGCAGGAGAGCGACGCCTGGCCGGCGAAGCTCACGAGCGGCGTCGTGTTCATCGCCTGCGAGGGCGCCCAGGACCCGGAGATCGGACGACGGCTCGACGAGGCGTTCCGGCGCGGCGGAGCGCACCGGGTGCGCTGGCTCCGATTCGGACCCGCCGCCGCGGACGACGTCTGGCTGCAAGGCGATGGCTGGGCGCTGACGGTCGAGCCGGCGGACCACAGACCGGTCACGGCGTGACCCGGCCCGGGTCTCGTGTGACGCTGCGCCTCCGGCGACAAAGTGTCGCATTGCCTGACAGAAAAGCCTTCCCTAGCGTGGTTAACTTGAGGTATGCTGCGCGCGGTGCAACGTCCGACAAGCGCAGCCCCAATTGGGGGCCGTCGCCCAATCCGTGAGAAATCGGGGGCGGGCCAGCAAGTGTATGCGTCCAGGGCTGGGAGGACGTACGAGGAGGAGCGGCCGTGATTGACAATCATATCCTGTACGAGCGTTATGGAACGACACGCACCCTGTGCGAGTTCGTCACCGATATCGCCTACGCGATGGAGGCCAGCGGCGGCCTGAACGACGGACTCAGCGACCGGATGGACGAACTGGTCGCGCCGGTTCGCTCGGCGCGCGATTGGCTGTGGCATGTCGGCCAGTTGATGACCCAGATGAAGCCGCTGCCGTCCGACTTCGGCAACGGGCTCGACCGCGCCGAGGAGCGGGCGCTGGACGCCCTGCCGAAGCTCAAGGCGCTGATCGGCGAGGCTTGCGACACGCTCGCCGAGGCCAACGCCCCCTCCGTCGCGGCGGAGCGCGCCACGGCGCTCGCGTAGGGCGAGGCCGAAAGGGCTGCGCTGCGAGCCGGGCCGTCGGCCATTCTCCCCCGCATCGCGGGGAGGAGACGCGAGCGTTCAAACGATACAGCGTCAGACGCGCTCTCGAACGAACGCGCCGAGATGGGCCAGCGCCTGTCGGCCGGGCTCGAGGCGCGCGTTCCAAAGCGGCCACGCGTGGATCATGCGCGGCCAGATTTCCAGCGTGACGGCGACACGGGCCGCGCCGGCGGCTTCGGCGAAGCGCGTTGCGTCGGCAAGCAGCGTTTCCTCCGAGCCGACCTGCACGAGAAGCGGCGGAAGCCCGGCCAGGTTCGCGAACAATGGGGAAAGGCGCGGGTCCCTGCGGTCCGTCCCGGCCGGTACGTAAGCCGCGGCCAGCTCTTCGAGGTAGGCCTTGTGGATCAGCGGATCGTCCGCATCCTTGGCGGCCAGCGTGTCGCCCGACATCGTCAGATCCGTCCACGGCGAAACGAGCCAGGCGCAGGCGGGAAGCGCTTCGCCCGCTTCGCGCAAATGGAGCAAGAGGGCGAGGGTCAGCCCTGCGCCAGCGCTGTCGCCTCCGACCACGATCCGGCCGGCCTCGCAGCCGCTCTCACGCAAGAAGCGCCAAGCGGCGAGGGCGTCCTCGAGCGCGGCGGGATAGGGGTGCTCCGGCGCCAGCCGGTAGCCGACGGCGAGGGTCCGCGCGCCTGAGGCCCGTCCCGCCTCGGTGACCATTCGCCTGTGGCTCACGATCGAGCCCGAGCAATAGCCGCCGCCGTGAAAGAAGAGGAGCGCTTTGGATGGGTCGCTGCCCGGCGCGATGGAGAATTCGCCCGCCGGGCCGCCGGCGTTCACGGCTTCGAGGATGACGTCCTCGGCGACCGGCCAGACCGCGGCGACCTCGTCGAGCCGCGCGCGCCGAGCCGCCCAGCCGACCGGCCGCGGCTTTGAGGTCAGAAGCGCGCGGACGGCGTCGATCTCGCTTTCGGCCATGGGCCCGGCTCCAGGCTGGCGTCGCGCGTCAGCATAGGCGCGCGGAAGGCCCTCGCAAGTCCTGAGCGCGCGCCCTTGCGCGCGGCCGCTGCGAGGTCGCGACGCATCGCGGGGGAGGACAGCGCTCAAACGTTACACCGCAGCGGCACGGTTAGCCATGCTACCCCCCGACTTGCCTGCTGACAGACGCCCCGGCTTCCCGCTAGTGTGGCGGAGGAAAAAACCTCGGCGAGTCACGGCATGGGCAGGCTGCTCGCAACGGCGCTTCGGGGCGGCCTCCGCGTCGTCCTTGCAGCCATCGCGCTTGCGGGCGTCGCGTCCGGCGCGTCCGCGCAGACGCTGGCGGCGGTGAAGGCGCGCGGGGCGCTCGTCTGCGGCGTCAACGAGGGCCTGCCGGGCTTTTCCTATATGGACGAGCGCGGGCAATGGTCGGGCTTCGACGTCGATTTCTGCCGCGCGATCGCGGCCGCGATCTTCAACGACGCCAACAAGGTCCGGCTCGTTCCGCTGTCCGCCGAGGCGCGCTTCCAGGCGCTCAAGGACGGCAAGATCGACGTCCTGTCGCGCAACTCGACCTGGACCATCGGGCGCGAGGTGGCGTACGGGCTCGCGTTCGTGGGCGTCACCTACTACGACGGCCAGGGCTTCATGGCGCCGCGCGCGATGCGCGTCTCCTCGGCGCTCGAACTCGACGGCGCCAGAGTGTGCGTGCTCAGCGGCACGACGACGATCGACAATCTCGCCGACTTCTTCGCCGCCAACCATCTTGCGCTGCAGACGGTCCCCGTCGGGTCGACCGACGAGCTGATCAAGGCTTACGATTCGGGCCTCTGCAACGTCGCGACCAGCGACCTGTCGCAGCTCTACGCGCTGCGGCAGCGGCTCGCGAAGCCGCGCGACCACGTCATTCTTCCCGACGTCATCTCGAAGGAGCCGCTCGGGCCGGTCGTCCGGCAGAACGACCCGAACTGGGTCGAGATCGTGCGCTGGGTCCATTTCGCCATGCTGAACGCCGAGGAGCTCGGCGTCAGCCAGCGCACGCTTGGTGAAGCCATGCGCTCGCAGAAGCCCGAGGTGATGCGGCTCGTCGGAACGGCGGGCGACTTCGGCGAGGATCTCGGCCTCGGCGATTCCTGGGCGGCGAACGTCGTCCGCACGGTCGGCAACTACGGCGAATCGTTCGACCGCAACCTCGGCGTCCATTCGGCCCTCGCCATCCCGCGCGGCCTGAACCAGCTGTGGAACAACGGCGGCATCCAGTACGCCCCGCCGATAAGGTGAGGGGATCCCTTCGCCCCGTGCAACGGGGAGAAGGTGGCGCGGAGCGCCGGATGAGGGGCCGACTCTGCGCAAAAGAGCGCGTCACCCGGAAGCCGCGCCCGGCGGGTCGTCGAAGCCGTATTTGAGGAAGTCTTCGAACGTGCGCGGCGGGAGCGTGTCGGCGAAGAGAGCGAGAATGTCGCCGACGTGGTGGGCGAAGTCCTGCATCAGGCGGAACGCCCGAAAATCGCTTTCGCCGAGCAGGGTCGGGTCCGCGCCTTTCAGCTCGGCGGCCAGCTCGTCGTGTTGCGCGCGCCAGTATTTGGCGTAGCCGAGCCGATCCTTTGGGGTGAAGATGGCGGCGTCGGGCAGCCGATAAAGCCGAACCTTCGCCTTGAATTCCGCCTTGTCCAACCGGCTGTTGCGCCAGATCTCGAACAGCTCGAACATGCAGAACGGCGACTTGAGGTACTTGTCGCTGAGGAAGACGAAGACCCGGTCGCCCTGGCCGATTGCCTTCATGAACTTTGAGATCGAGTCGCCGACCGTCATCGCCGTCTTGTCGCGGATGATCGGCGCGCCTCTCGCCTCCGCGGCGGCGCAGGTTCGGTCGACGTCCTTTTCGCGCTGCGGGTCGGCCGGGTCGTTCCAGGC
>NZ_JBKQOT010000118.1:0-4072 GCF_052145395.1 Roseiarcus sp. | reverse complement strand
CTGCGGAACGAACGATGGGCGCCGTTCGGACCCTTTGGACGCACGGCGTTACCTGCCGAACAGCGTGCGCCTCGTCGCGCAAGCCTCGATCTTTTGGGCCGCCGTCTGAAACAGGCGCGCAAAAATGGGCAAAGTCGAGCTCAGGAGCGGAAACAAAAAAAACACGAATGTCCGAGTCCGACCACGCGTCCGCACCGCGTCCGCCGCGACCGCTCGCCCGCAGCGCGACAGGCACCGCGGACCAGAAAGGTCGCGAGCAGCGGATCGTCAGCGTGCTCAACCGCTGCTTGTCGGTCGCCGACATCGCCCGCAGGCGGGCGTCATATATTACATTTTATCTATGTTATCGATGCGATCCTGGCCAGCGCCGCCCCGACATTCCTCACGACGGCGCCTCGGCCGTTACGGCCGACCGGAAAATCCGCTGCAAACGATTGAAAAGGCTCGATTCGGACTCACAAATAGCAAGGCCGCTCCCTCGACCGGAGATCGACAGGGCGGCTTTGTCGACGCCCCTCAGTCGTCCTGCCGCGGACTCGGGATCATCAGCAGCAGGTCGGCGAGGCGATCGTCCTCGACGCCCTGCTCCACGATCCGCTCGCCCGGCATGCCGACGGGAACGCCGTGCTGAAAGGCGACTTCCGGCGGCTCGATCGGCGGCTCGAACGGATCGACCGGCGCATCCGTCGCACCGTCGCCTTCGATCTCGCGCCGCGCTGCGTGCCAGAACTCCTCGCTGCGCCCGTGGCGGGCAGCCTGCACGCTCCCAGAGCGCGTACGCCCGCCTGCGGATCGTCTCCTCAAGCTTGTGCATCTCAAACCCTCCAGCCCTCCGAGCCGTTTCGGCCGTTCTCTCAGTGTAACATTTGCGAGAGCCGCCCGGAAAAAATGATGAGCGCTCCCTCTCGGGGAAATCCAGCGGCGCACCGCCGCTGGATCCGACCACGGGAGCAGATGGGCGCTGGGCGCCTCTCCAACCCAGCGACGTCAAACCGGGGCGACCCTCAACCTCGAACTTTCGGACACGGGGTCAGGCGTCACGCCGCGTAGCGCTCGATCTCCACCGGCATCCGCCGCGAGCCCCAAGTTCCCGGGCCTTTCGAGAACACGCCGGCCATCTTCGTCCCGCAGCTCAGGCAGCGGCCTTCGGCGTCGAGCCGGTATTCGGTGATCTCGTAGCGGTCGCGGGCAATGCAGCGCGTCCCGCAGGCCGGGCAGATCGTCGCCTCCCGCGCCGGATCGCGGACATTGCCGACATAGACGTGTTTCAGCCCGTTGCCGATCCCGATCGCCCGCGCCCTCTGCAGGGTCGCGAGCGGCGTCGGCGACGAGTCGAGCATGTGGTAGTCCGGGTGGAAGGCGGTGAAGTGCAGCGGCACATCCGGCTTCAACTCTGTCGCCACCCATTTCGTCAGCGCGTCCATTTCCTCGTCGCCGTCGTTCTCGCCGGGAATGAGGAGGGTGGTGATCTCGGTCCAGACGCTCGTCTCATGGACGAGGTATTTCAGCGTCTCGAGCACCGGCTGGAGCTTGCCGGCGCAGCGCTTCTCGTAAAAGCGCTCGGTGAACGCCTTGAGGTCGACGTTGGCTGCGTCCATCGCAGCGAAGAGACGCTTGCGCGGCTCGTCGCAGATGAACCCCGCGGTCACGGCGACGTTCCTGATCCCCCGCGCTCGGCAGTCTGCCGCGGTGTCCACCGCGTATTCCAGGAAAATGGTCGGGTCGTTGTAAGTATAGGCGACGCTCGCGCATCCGAGCCGCTCGGCCGCTCTGGCGATGGTCTCCGGCATGGCGAAGGAGCTCAGCCGCGCCGTCTCGCGGCTCTTGGAGATGTCCCAGTTCTGGCAGAACGCACAGGCGAGGTTGCATCCGGCCGTGCCGAACGACAGCACCGCGGACCCCGGCAAAAAATGGTTCAGCGGCTTCTTCTCGATCGGGTCGATGCAGAAGCCGGTCGAGCGGCCGTAGCCGGTCAGTTCCATGCCGTCGCCGTCCTCGCGGGCGCGGCGCACGAAGCACAGGCCGCGCTGTCCGGCGCGCATATGGCAGAAGCGCGGACAGAGCCGGCACTCGATCCGGCCGTCTTCAAGCTTGGTCCAATAGTCGACCTTGATGCTATCGTCGGCGTCCATACCGCCCCGGCCGCTTTCGCGAGGCCGCTCCTCGAGTTCGCTTGCATATGTCGGGGCCGCGCGCCGAGTTTGCAATGCGGCGCACTGGCGCGGGGAGACGACAAGGCATACATTTCCGGGCGGGACGACGTCATCGCGGACGGCGGGAAGCGCCGAAGGGCGCTTGCTGGTTCGCTATGCCGGCGATCCCGGCGACGACCGGGGGTCGACATGCTCAACGCCACTCATCCCGCGCAGGTCGCGGGCTTGTTCTACCCGTCGGAGCCGGACGCGCTCCGCATGCTGATCCGCGAGATGCGCAAGGGCGCTCGATCGGACGGCGGCGTGGCGCCGAAGGTTGTCGTCGCCCCCCATGCGGGGATCATCTATTCCGGCTCGGTCGCCGCGACCGCTTTTGGCGCCTGGGCGAGGCGCGCCGAGCCACCCAAGCGCGTCGTCATCTTCGGTCCGGCTCATCGGGTCGCCTTCGACGGACTGGCGATTCATCCCTCTGCAGCGTGGGGCACGCCGCTCGGCGAGGCGAAAGTCGCGCGCGATCTCCACGTGCGGCTCGCGGAGGCTCGCGCGGCGTCCGTCGACGCGAGGCCCTTCGCCGGCGAGCACTCGCTCGAAATGCACCTCGTGATGCTGCAGGCGATGCTGCCGGCGCCGTTCGAGATCATGCCGATTCTCGTCGGAGACGCGACGCCCGACCAGGTCGCCGCTGCGCTGCGCCTCGTCTGGGGCGGGCCGGAGACGGTGATTGCGATCTCGTCCGACCTGTCGCATTTCCTCGAACAGGCGAACGCCCGCGCGGTCGACACCGACACTGCAAGGATGATCGAGCTTCTCGACGTCGGTTCGCTCGAGGGCCGCCGGGCGTGCGGCTACCTGCCGATCGGCGGCGCGCTGACCCTTGCGGCCGAGCGCGACTTGAGGGTCAGCGCCCTGCACCTCGCGACATCGGCCGACGTCGGCGCGGACGCGTCCCGCGTCGTCGGCTACGGCGCCTTCGCCATGGAATACGCGGCCTCCGCGCGCCTCGAGGAGGCCGATCGCGCGCTCTTGCTGTCGACCGCGATGGCGAGCCTCGCCGCCGCGGCGCGGCGGGGCGGGCGCACGCCGACGATCGCCGTGGACGGCCGCCTCCCGCCGACACTCTCGGCGATGCGCGGAACCTTCGTCACGCTTACGGAAGACGGGCGCCTGAGGGGCTGCATCGGCTCGCCGGCGCCGCGCATGGCGCTGATCGAGGACGTCGTGATGAATGCCGTGCAGGCGGGCTTCGGCGATCCGCGTTTCGACCCCTTGAGGGAGGCCGAACTCGATAGGCTCGCGCTCGACGTCTCGATCCTGTCTCATCCCAGGCCGATCCCGGCGGGGAGCGAGGCGCAACTCGTCGAGGCGCTGGAGCCCGACCGCGACGGCCTCATCCTCGGCAAGGGGCGGCAGCGCGCGCTTTTCCTGCCGAGCGTCTGGCGCCAGGTCGCCGACGGGCGCGAATTCGTGCGCCATCTGCTGCGCAAGGCCGGGCTCAACGCGATGATCTTCCCGATGGGCCTCGAGGCCCATCGCTTCCGGGTCGAATCGTTCGGCGCGCCGTTCAAGCAGGTGGCGGGCGCGGACATCGCGCCGGTCAGGATTGTGGAGGCGGGCGCACACTGAAATTGCGCCGCGCAAACGAAAGGGGCCGCCCGGCAGGCGGCCCCGATCCTTTTGTGTGCGGCTTGGGCGGAAACCGTTCCCGACACCGCCAGCGCAAGCGCCAGCGCCGTGGTTCCCCACCAACCCTCTGTTAGTCGCATTGGCGCTCGGCAAGTGAAGCGTCTGGTTTGCAGCTATCGTGGCGAAGGCGAGGCGAGCGTGGTGTCGCGCCGGCGGGGAAAGCCGTCGAACAACCGGCTCGACGGGGCGACGATCGCCACGATCGAAGCGGCGCTGCGGCCGCGCTACGCCGATTT
>NZ_JBKQOT010000117.1:0-10084 GCF_052145395.1 Roseiarcus sp. | reverse complement strand
ATCGCCATGCAGGTGTGCTCGGCCTCGAGCATCACCGCGACGCCGCGCGTCTCGAGCGTCTTCTCGATCGCCTCGATGATCTGGGCGGACAGCGCTTCCTGCGTCTGGAGGCGCCGGGCGAAAGTGTCGACGATGCGCGCGAGCTTCGACAGGCCCACGACGCCGCGGCGCGGGTAATAGCCGATGTGGGCTTTCCCGAAGAACGGCGCGATGTGGTGCTCGCAATGCGAGACGAAGGAGATATCGCGCACCAGGACGAGGTCCTTGTAGCCGGAAACCTCATGGAAAACGCGCTTCAGCGGCCTGACCGCGTCCTCCCGGTAGCCTGAGAACAGCTCCTCGTACGCCTTCGCCACCCGGCGCGGCGTGTCCACGAGTCCTTCGCGGTCGGGGTCGTCGCCGGCCCAGGCGATCAGGGTGCGCACAGCGGCCTCGGCCTCATCGCGGGTCGGCCGGCGTGCGGGTTGCGCCGGAACGGCCGCCATGGCCGGCTTCAGCTTCACCACCTCGTCCATCCAAAGTCCCTCGTCGGCGCGGACGACCCCGCGCCCTGCTTCCAGGCTCGATTTCGATTGCCAGCGCCCCTATATAGGGCCGGAACGGACCCGCGCCACCCTGTCCACTTCCTCGATGATCCCATGCTAGACGACATCTACAATCGGCGCGTGCTGGAGTTGGCCGCGGACATTCCCCGGCTCGGCCGCCTCGCAAGCCCCGACGCGACCGCCAAGGCGCACTCGCGCCTGTGCGGGTCGACGGTCGTCGTCGACCTCGTGGTCAAGGACGGCCGCGTCGTCGACTTCGCGCACGACGTCAAGGCCTGCGCTCTCGGGCAAGCGTCCTCCTCGCTGATGGCGCGTCATGTCATCGGCGCGACTGCGGACGAACTCCTCGCGCTGCGCGAGACGATGACCCGGATGCTCAAGCAGAACGGGCCTCCTCCGGACGGCGAGTGGGCGGATTTCGCCGTGCTCGAGCCGGTGCGGACCTATCGGGCGCGCCACGCCTCCACCCTGCTCACGTTCGACGCGGTCGCGGACGCCCTCGGCCAGATCGCGCGGAAAAGCGCGGAGACCGCCGAGGCGTCATGACCGCGTTCGCGCTCGCGCCGCGCCGGGCGGCGCATGCGCTGATTCGGTTCTACCAACTCACGCTGTCGGGCCTGATCGGCCGGCAGTGCCGCTACCTGCCGAGTTGCTCGGCCTATACCGACGAGGCGATCGCCCGTCACGGCGCTTGGGCCGGGGCGTGGATGGGCGCTGCGCGCATCTGTCGCTGCCATCCCTGGGGCGGCTCGGGATTCGATCCGCCGCCTCAGGCGATTCCTGCCGGCGCGTCCTGGACGCAGCCGTGGCGCTACGGTCGCTGGCGCTTCCGCTGCGACTGACCGCCTTGCCTCCGGCGCCCCCGGCCTATATGGACGGCCGGCATTCCGAGAGCCTGAGAGACCATTCAGCATGGCTGAACCGAGCCGCGCGGCGACCGCATCCGCGCCCCGCATCGAAGGAGGGCGATTCCTCATTGTCGAAGCGCGGTTTTACGACGCGGTCAGCGCCTACCTGCTTGAGGGCGCAATCCGCGCCCTCGAAGCGGCGGGGGCGACGCATGATCTCGTCGGCGTCGCCGGCGCGCTCGAAATTCCGGCGGGCCTGGCGATCGCCCTCGACGCGGCGGAGGCGGCCGGACGGCCTTACGATGGCGCGGTGGCGCTCGGCTGCGTGGTGCGCGGCGAAACCTATCATTTCGAAATCGTCGCCGGCGAATCCGCCCGGGCGCTGATGGACATGTCGGTGCATCGGAAGCTGGCGCTCGGAAATGGCATCCTGACCACCGAGACAGTCGCCCAGGCCGAGGAGCGCGCCGATCCTCAGCGCGGCGACAAGGGCGGCGACGCCGCTCGGGCGGCGATCGGGCTCGCTCTCCTCAAACGCCGGGCTGGCGATCGATGAAAATAAAGAAGTCCGACCTGCGCTCCGCTGCGCGCCTCGCCGCCTCCCAGGCGCTCTATCAGATGGAGGTGGCCGACAAGGGGCTGAACGACATCCTGGCTGAATTCGAGACGCACTGGATCGGACAGGAGATCGAGGGCGACGCCTACAATCCGGCGGAGGTCGAGTTCTTCCGCGACGTCGTATCGGGCGTGCTGCGCGAGCAGACGCCGATCGACCGCGGCCTGGACGCCACGCTGACGGAAGGCTGGCCTCTCCGCCGGGTCGAGGCCCTGATGCGGGCGATCCTGCGCGCCGCTTATTACGAGCTGCGCAGTCGTCCGGATGTGCCGGCGCGCGTTGTCGTGACGGAATATGTCGACGTCGCCGCGGCGTTCTTCGGCCCGGACGAATGCGGCATGACCAATGCGGTGCTCGACGCGCTTGCGCGCCAGACGCGCCCGGCCGAGTTCGCGGCGAACCGATAATCGTTCCGGGCGCCCGCACAACGCAAAACTTCCGCAGCGTCAAGTCCAGACAGTATTTTCATGCGCATTCGCCAAGGGAACCCCGCCATTCGAGTTTGCAATCTGCTAACTATAGGGAATCAGAGTGGCGTCCGATTCGTGTTTCGAAATCAGCCTCATACGACTCGTATGACGGCCGCGCCGGGATCGTCGTCATGCCGTTGACAGACTCGTCCGAGGGGTTCTCGGGACTGCAGCAATGGTCGGAGCCGCTCATTTTCGACCGGCTGTTTGCAGCCTATTGCAGACTCCTGCAGGACGAGGCCCGCGCCCGCGGCATGTCACGCCTGCACGCCCGCGTATGGCGCGCGCTCATCGCCGGCGACATGCCGGGGTTCGAAGCCTTGCGCGAAGCGCTCATTTTGGCGCTCGATCACGCGGACCTCACGCTGAATCACCTCGCCGAGGTGGACGCCGAGATCATGCTCGAACTCCTCGAAGTCGTCGTGTCGCGTTACAACCGTTCGCAGCGCACGGCGATGGCTTACCACCTCGCGCTGATGGAGCTCGCCGGACGCCTGCGGCCGCCAGCGCGCGCGGCGGCGGCCTGACGGCTTACAGCTCCTCGCGGAGGCGCTTGCCGTGGAGCTCGCGGTAGAATGGCCGCGGGCGGCCGCGCTCGAGCCCTTTCTCCAACGCTTCCGTCAGGTCGTCGAGCGCGAGATGGGTAATGTTGGGCAAGTCCAGCTCGCGCGCCTTGGCGAGCGGCGTCCATACGAGTTCGACCAGTTCAGCCTCAGGGCGGACGACGCCCTCGATACATTTGGCCACAGCGCCCGCATCGACGACCAGGAAGCGCGCGTCGAAACGCCTCGGCCGGCCCGGCGGAGTGATCGCGCGCGCGAGAAAGTCGATCGCGTCGAGCGCCGGGTACACGCCGGCCGCCGCGAAACGAGCCCAGCCGCCGGGCGGCGGATCCTCGGGCGCGCCGTAGTCGCAGACGCCGATCGCGAGCCCTGTCTCCTCGAAGGTCTCGCGGATCGCGGCGAGCGCGATCGCGCGCGCAAACGACGGCGAGGGGCGCGGGACGCGCATGTTGAGCTTCTCCTCGACGAGCGGGTCGAGCGCGCCGGCGGCGGCCATCCGGCGATCCTCCGGCTCGACCCGGCCGCCGGGAAAGACGTATTTGCCGGGCATGAACTTGTGGCCTGCGTGCCGCTTGCCCATCAGCACCTTCGGCTCGGGTCCGGCGCGATCGACGATGATCAGCGTCGCCGCGTCCCGCGGACGCAGCGCCTTGGCCCTCTCCATTCCGGCGTTCACGTCTCGTCCCCCCCGAATCCATGCATGCACAACGCCCATTGCTGGCCGACCACCGCCCCCTTCATGCGCGGCAGCAGGATCAGGCTCACGACCACGGCGACCGTGAGCCATATCGCCACAGTCGCGGTCAGCGAAGCTCCCGGCCAAGCATCCTCGGACATCAGCACCCCGGCGCCGGCGATATGGCAGACGACGAGCATCGTCAGATAAGCCGGCGCATCGTCGGCGCGGGCGTGGCTCAGGTCCTCGCCGCACACCTTGCAGCTCGTATCCAGCTTGAGATAGGCGCAGAACAGGCGGCCGCGGCCGCAGGCCGGGCAGCGTCCGAGAAGACCGCGCTTGATCGCCTCGCCCAGCGGGCGTTTTCGCCGCGGCGTGCGCCAATCGCGGAAGCCGGACAGGTCGTTCATCGTCGCGCGCCCTTGCGGCCCGGCCGGCCCTCGCGCGGATCGCTACGGACGCGGCGCGCGCCCCGTCGCGGCGGCGGCTCGTCCGTTTCGCCCGCGACAATCTCAAAACGCAGCGCGCCGGCGAATGGCGCCGCCTCGACAAGGCGGGCGCGCACTGCGTCGCCGAGCCGGTAGGTGACGCCGCTCCGGGTTCCGACCAGCGCCCGGATTCCCTCCTCGAAACGGAAATATTCGTCGCCGAGCGTTGCGGCCGGCACGAAGCCGTCGGCCCCGGTCTCGGCGAGCTTGACGAACAGCCCGACCCTGGTCACGCCGGCGACGCGCGCGTCGAACACCGCGCCGACACGGTCGGCGAGATGCGCGGCGACGAGACGGTCGACCGTCTCGCGCTCGGCGGCCATGGCGCGGCGCTCGGCGGCGGAGATGTGCTCCGCGACCTGCGCCAGCTCCCCGCTGCGCATGTCCTGAAGGCCGCCGTCGCCAAGACCCAGTGCGCGGACCAGCGCCCTGTGGACGACGAGGTCGGCGTAGCGCCGGATCGGGGAGGTAAAGTGGGCGTAGCGTCTCAGGTTGAGGCCGAAATGGCCGTAATTCTCGTGGCTGTATTCCGCCTGGGCCTGGGCGCGCAACACGACTTCGTTGACCAGCGCCTCGACCCCCTGGCCGCGGACCCGGCTCAGGACCCCATTGAAATGGGACGGCCTGACGCGGTCGCCCTTCGCCAGCTTCACCCCAATCGTGCCGAGGAACTCGATCAGATCGTTGAGCTTCTCGACGCTTGGCGAATCGTGCGCGCGATAGAGGAGCGGCGAATGCTGCGCCTCCAGCGTCTCTGCGGCGGCCACGTTGGCGAGGATCATGAACTCCTCGATCAGGCGATGCGCTTCCAGCCGTTCCGGCCAGCGCACGCCGGCGAGGCGTCCCTCCGTGTCGAGGACGAGCTTGCGCTCGGGCAGGTCGAGATCCAGCGGATCGCGCCGATCACGCTCGATCTTGATCGCGGCGTGGGCGGCGTAGAGCGGCTTCAGCACGGTCTCGAGAAGGGGCGCCGTCGTATCATCTGGCCGCCCGTCGATCGCCGCCTGCGCCTGCTCGTAGGAAAGCCTGGCGGCCGAACGCATCATGACGCGATGAAAGCGGTGCGATCGCTTGCGCCCGTCCGCGCCCAGAATCATCCGCACCGCCAGCGCCGGCCGGTCTTCGGCGGGCTTGAGCGAGCAGAGATCGTTCGAGATGCGTTCGGGGAGCATCGGCACGACGCGGTCGGGGAAATAAACGGAGTTGCCGCGTTCGAGAGCGTCGCGGTCCAGCGCGGAGCCCGGCCGCACATAGGCGGCGACGTCGGCAATGGCGACGGTGACGACGAAGCCGCCCGGATTGGCCGGATCGGGATCGGGCGCGGCGTGGACCGCGTCGTCGTGGTCCTTGGCGTCCGGCGGATCGATGGTGACAAGCGGCAGCGACCGCCAGTCCTCGCGCGGGCTCTGAAGGCGGACCGGCCGCGCGGTTTCCGCCTCCTTCAGCGCGGCCGGGGAAAAAACGAACGGGATATGGTGCTGGGCGAGCGCGATCAGGCTCACCGCTTTTTCGGACTTGACCGAGCCGATCGACTCCACGACCCGCGCGCTCGGGACCCCAAGGCGGCTCGCGCGCAGCGGCTCGATCGCGACGAGGTCGCCGTCCTCCGCCTTCTCCGCGAACGCAGCCGGCACGAAGAATTCGCGCTGAGCCGACCGTTTCTCGACCGGCAGGGCGCGGCCCGAGCCGTCCTCCGCCTTGCGGAAGACGGCGAACATGCGCGCCTTGAGCTTCTCGAGGATCTTGACGACCCGCCCCAAATAGGCGGGCTCCGTGCCGGTCGCATCGGGGTTGAACTCGACCCGCATCAGGACGCGCGCGCCCAGGCCAGGGGCAGGGGCGTTGTCGCGCCTGACGCGCGAGCGGCGGATCAGAATACGCGGCGGCGGGCCGTCCTCGTCCCATTCGACGGGCTTGGCGACGAGCTCGCCGTCACGGTCGCGCTCGGCGACGTCCGCCACGACGATCGCCGGCAACCGGCCTTGGATCTGCAGCGCCTTGCGACCGCGCCCGATCGCGCCTTCGTTCTGCAAATCCTTGATGAGCAGCTTCAGTTCCGACTTCGCTTCGCCCTTGACGCCGAAGGCGCGTGCGATGTCGCGCTTCGTCACCCGCGCCGGCGGTTTTTCCCCGTTCGGCGCCGGCGCCCCGGCAATGAAAGCGATCAGCTCCTCGCGCGACGGCAACGCGTCGCGCGGCGCGGCCGGCGCCGCGGCGCGCCGGGAAGGGGACGATTTTGGCAAAGGATCAAGCTCGGTCAGTCCACACAAAGCTAGTGGTCCCCCGCCCCCGTTACAACCGAGGGGGCCGGACCGTCGGCGCTCGTTCCTCGCTGGAGGATGCCTCACGCAGGCGCCCGTTCGGCAGCGCTACGACAGACGGCGCGGGCCTGCCCGTCGGATCCAGGGCGTCGGTGTCACCGAGCCGGTTTCGCGAACGGATTGACGATCGTCAGGCCGGCGACGTCGCGGCCATGCTGCATGTCCTCGCTGTAGAGCGTGTCGCACTCGGCCTCCAGCGCGGCTGCGACAATGAGCGCATCGTAAAAGGCGAAACCGTGGTCACGGGCGAGCGCAACGGCGCCGGCATGCGTGGCGGACGTCAGGGGACGACGTCGCGAAACCACTTGTGGACGACGTCGATCGCCGCCTCGATCTCCGGCCAGGTTCGCGTTGAGCGCCTGCGCGCTGATGACGCCGCCCTGCGCCAAAACTTCGAGGGCCCGCTCCCGCTTCTCGACGTCCAGAAACGCATAGACGAGCACGTTGGTGTCGAAGAACAGGCTCAACGCTCGTTCGCCTCGTCACGGTCGAACTTGTAGTCTTCAGGGGCCGGCCAGCGGAATTGGTTCATCGCGTTCAGAAAATCGGCGCGTCGATCGCGCTTCTCGACGACGATCTCCGTCTTGCTGGCGGCGATCACGCTCAGTTCGTCTCCCGGAGCGAGATGAAGCTCGTCGACCAACGCCTTAGGCAGCCTCACGACAAGCCTTTGCCCCATTTGGAAACCTGCACGGCAGACTCCGGGATATCCTGGATCATTCGGATATCCTGCGGATGATATCATTTGTTGTTGGCGCCCGGTCAAGGCCTTGCCCGCGCCCTACCCGGGAAGCTGAGTCCCGCAGCCAGCCGCCGAACAGAGCCCCCCGCCCTCGTCAGACCGCCCAGTCGACCACCAGCAGCCCCGGCACGCGCTCGAACTCTGTGACATTGTGCGTGACGAGGGTCACGCCGCGACGCCGCGACTGCGCGGCGATGAGGATGCCGTAGGGGCCGATCTCCTGGCCGACGCGTCGCAGCAAGGCGCGAATCGCTCCCGCTTCCGCAGCGTCGTCCGAGTCGAACGGAACGATATCGATTCCGCCGGCGAGCAGGGCTTCGAGCGCGCGCGCATTCTCTTGCGGGCGCGCGCTGTTGGCCGCGCCGAACCGCAACTCGAACAGCGCGACGCTCGAAAGCAGGAGCCGGCGGCCGAGCGCTTGCGCCTCGGCAAAGCGCTCCCGCACCTTCGGGCGCTTCTGCCCAAGCAGGTCGACGACGACATTCGTGTCAAGGGATATCATCACGCCGGTCAATCGAACTCGACCGTGTCGTTGAGTTCGGGATGCAAGTCGTCGTCAGTCACTTCGGGGAACGGCTCGTCGCCGCGCAGCGCATCGATCTTCGCCCAGAACGCCTTGGCGTCGAACGGCTTTTCCGCTTCGATAGGCTCCAGCAGCACCGCGTTCCCGACGCGCGTGACTCTTGCTTCCTTGCCCGGCAAGCGGAATTCCTTGGGCAGCCGCACCGCCTGACTGCGGCCGTGCATGAAAATCTTCGCCGTGGCGGACATGGCCGCCTCCCATCTCGCAAGAAATAGCTATCACTGATAGATATCACGCTACGAGCGCATCGGTCAATTCTTCGAGGAGCTTCGGCCGCCGGCCGCCGAACAACACCCGAGCCCGGATAATGCCGCCTCGGGCCTCGAATTCCGGCGCCTCCGAAAGGTCATCGGTCGTCGCCTCGACGTTGATGGCGAGATGATCGCGGCCTTCGGCCTGCGCCCTTATGCTCCGCGCAGCCGGGCAACGAGGGCGCGGGCGCGGGGCAATTGGCCTTCATAGTAGGAGGCAAACGGGCCATGTCCCGCAGCTGCCATCGTGGCGTGGGCGGTCTCGATCTCAGCCAGCGCGGCCTCCGCGACGGCCAATTCGCCCGTCCCTTCGGCGGTCGTGACCATCGCGACGCCCATTCTCCCTGGCGTCATCGCCCAGTCGAGCGGCACGCGTTCGCGCGTCCTTTCCTCCAGCGCCGCGCGGCCGCGTCTGCGGCCTCATGAGGCGCGTCAGGGATCGTTACCGAATGGCCATGACGCTCTGCGGCATGGGGCGCTTGCGCCTAGAGCCCGGCCGCGTAAGCGGCGACGCCCAGCAGCTCGTCAAAACGGAATGTCGTCGTCCTTGTCGCCGGACGGCTCGATATCGCCTTGGAGTTCGGCCGCAAGCTCGTCGTCGAAAAGGAGGCTGGTGCCGATGCTGACCGCGTGCAACTCGTCGTCGTCAAGCCATGCTTCGATCCAGCGCATGACGATGCGGATCTCCGCCAGGTTGTCGGGGCTGCCCTCGGATTTGAGGATTCGGCGCATGATCGCTTCGCCGATCAGATAGCGGGCCTTTTCGCGCGATGAACGAAAGGCCGTCGTCTCGGGCCTGCTCGTGGCGAGCCGACAATAAACGCTGGTATCTTATCGACGTCTGGCGGCGCCGGGTCGACTACCCCGCGCTTAAGGCCGCCGTGGAGACCCTCGCAAAGCAGTGGGACGTAAGTCGTGTGCTCGTCGAAGACGCCGGCGCTGGGACCTCGCTCGTTCAGGAACTGCGAGGGAGAGTCTCAGGCATCATCGCCGTGAAGCCAACAGGGGATAAAGAAAGCCGGATGGCGGTCGCCTCGGCGAAGTTCGAGGCGGGGCAGGTCTTGTTGCCCGAACGGGCCGATTGGCTGCCAGACCTCCAAGCCGAACTCTTCGCGTTCCCTGGCAGTCGCCATGACGATCAGTGCGATTCGATCAGTCAAGCACTCAATAACACCAGGTTCCCGATGCAGATTTCGCGCGAAGCAGTCGCGATGATCGCAAGAGCAAGACTCTACTAAGGGCCCGTCAGACAATAGGCGAATCGGATTGGGCTGAAAGCGGGTGGCGGGATTCCCTTTGTTGGTCGCGCGTCGTAGCGTCGGCAATGATCGATGAAGATTCGCTTCGAAAGCTCGAAACGCGCAACGCGGCGATATTGCCTCGCTTGGATGAACGGCAACGACGGCTTTTCGCCGCGGCGGAGGCTCGCGCGGCAGGGCATGGCGGCATAGCCGCGGTCTCGCGCATGACCCACATCGCCGCGAGCACGATCGGACGGGGGCTGAAGGAGCTCGATTCGCCGCCTGTGTCGATGCCAGGTCGCGTGCGCCGGCCGGGTGGGGGACGCAAATCGCTGACCGAAACGAACCCCGGTCTGCTCGACGACTTGAACGCCTTGGTCGAGCCCGAGGCGCGCGGCGATCCGATGTCGCCCTTGCGCTGGACGTGCAAGAGCCTGCGCCGGCTCGCGGACGAACTGAGCAAGCTCGGGCACAAGGTCAGCCACACGGTCGTCGGCGAGTTGCTGAAGAAACAAAAGTTCAGCCTGCAGGCCAACAGCAAGACCCGAGAGGGCGCCGACAATCCCGACCGCGACGCGCAATTCCGCGTCATCAACGAGGCCGTCAAGACGGCCCTCGGCGAGAACCAGCCGGCTATTTCAGTCGATACGAAGAAGAAGGAACTGGTCGGCGATTTCAAGAACGCCGGCCGCGAATGGCGTCCGCAAGGCGATCCGGAAGAAGTGCGCGTGCACGACTTC
>NZ_JBKQOT010000116.1:0-6276 GCF_052145395.1 Roseiarcus sp. | reverse complement strand
GAGGTGAAGTCGGGGCCGTTGATGTCCGGGTAGCGTTTGGCGAACAGGCGCTTGCAACGGTCCACGAACTCCGGCTCCTTGCCTCGCGGCAGGAAGACATAATCGACCGCAAGACAGGTCTGGCCGGCGTTGAAGCACTTGGCCCACAGGATGCGCTCTGCCGCCGTCTTGATCGGAAAGTCGGGGGCGACGATCGCCGGGGATTTGCCGCCGAGCTCGAGCGTCACGGGGGTGAGGTTGCGGGCCGCGTTGGCCATCACCGCCCGCCCGGTCGCGCCCGACCCGGTGAAGATCAGGTGGTCGAACGGCAACGAGGAGAAGGCGGGCCCGCGGCCGCCGCCGTCGTCGAAAAAGGCGAGTTTGTCCTCCGGAAAATATTTCGGCGACAGCTCGATCAGGAGCTCCGCCAGACGCCGCGAATTCTCCGACATCTTCACCATCGCCCGGTTGCCTGCGGCGAAAATGCTGATCAGCGGCCCGAAGCTCAGCATCAGCGGATAGTTCCACGGCACGATCACGCCGACGACGCCGAGCGGCTGCGGAATGAGGCGGTTCCGCGCGCCCGCGAAGGTCAAGAGGTCGACCGCGCGGCGCTGAGGCCGCATCCAGTCCTTCAGGCGCCTGGCCGCGTCGTGCGCGGAGTCGATCACGTAAAAGATTTCAGCGAATTTCGTCTCGAACGCGCTGCGATTGCCGTAGTCGGCGTTGATCGCGGCGGTGATCGCGGCCTGGTTTTCCTTGACCAGCCGGGCGAGCCCCTTCAGGTCGGCGATGCGCTCGGCGTCGGTCGGCTCCGGCGCCTTCCGATAGGCGGCGCGCTGGGCGTCGAAGCATGTCTGGAACTCGGCCGGGATGGCGACATCGGCGGGAGGAAAAGCGGGCGCGTTCATGGGCTTTGCCTTCTTCGTGGGCGCAGCGCCGCGCCGCCCGGGACGGGCGATCGGGCGCGCCAGAACCCAAATTTAAGACGTGAGTCGACGCCGTCAATGCGGCGCCGAGCATTCGCGGCCGCTATTCCAATTCTTGCGGCGCAACAGGAGCGGGGCCTATAGAGTTGTTCAACCTGCCGCCTCCCGTGGCGCCCCTCACGAAGGTCTCCATGTCGACCGTCGACGTCAAGCCCAGCAACCGCAAGCCCGGGGCCAAGCCCGAGGCGGCGAGCGAGCCGTTCAAGCGGGCGGTCGCATCCTGCACCCGGGCGCTCGCCCGGCACCCCGAGCTTGAAGTCACCTTCTCCGCCGACAAGCCGGCGCTGCTCACCGGCCCCGAGGGCGCCAAGGCGCGGCTGCCCGAGCCGCCGCGCAGGGCCACTCCGCGCGAGGCGGCGACCTTGCGCGGGGTCGCCGATTCCTTCGCCCTCCGGGTCGCCTGCCACAACGAGACCGTCCATCGCCGGCTCGCGCCGCAGAATCCCCCGGCGCGCGCGCTGTTCGACGCGGTTGAGCAGGCGCGCGTCGAGGCGATCGGCGCCCGGCGCATGGAGGGCGTGGCGGCGAACCTGACCGCCATGCTCGACGACCGCTATCACAAGAGCCCCTTCGCCGAGGCGCGCAACCGCGACGAGGCGCCGCTCGAGGAGGCGGTGGCGATGATGGCGCGCGAGCGCCTGACGGGCCTCAGGCCGCCCGCGGGGGCCGAGCGGCTGACCGACCTGTGGCGCGGCTTCGTGGAGGAAAAGGCCGGGGCCGACCTCGACAAGCTCGGCAACGCCATCCTGGACCAGCGCGCCTACGCGAGGCTCATGCAGAAGCTGCTGACGTCGCTCGGCCTGACCAACGATGCGGAGGCTGAGCCCGACGAGCAGCCGGACGAACAGGAAAACCCGCCGCCAGAGGAGCCCGAAGACGCGCAAGGCGAGGGCGAGGAGAGCCAGTCGCAGGACTCGATGCAGCGCGAGGCGGCCGACGACACGACCGACGACGCCGACGAAGGGACCATGGACACGGTCGAGGCGCCGTCGTCGGAACTCGACGACGAGGGCGAGGCAGGCGACGCGGAGGAGGCCGCCGAGAACCGCCCACAGCAGCCACAGTCGCAGGAGCGCCGGACCACGGAATACAAGGCCTACACGACCAAGTTCGACGAGGTCGTCGAGGCCGACGAACTTTGCGACCCCGACGAACTGCAACGCCTGCGCGAATATCTCGACAAGCAGTTGCTGAACCTGTCGTCGGTCGTGGCGCGGCTCGCCAACCGGTTGCAGCGCCGCCTGATGGCGCAGCAGAATCGCTCCTGGGACTTCGACCTCGAAGAGGGCACGCTCGACTCCGCGCGCCTGACGCGCGTCATCATCGATCCCCAGCAGCCTCTGTCCTTCAAGCAGGAGAAGGACATGGAGTTCCGCGACACAGTGGTGTCGCTGCTCATCGACAATTCCGGCTCGATGCGGGGGCGGCCGATCACGGTGGCCGCCACCTGCGCCGACATTCTCGCCCGCACGCTCGAACGTTGCGGGGTCAAGGTCGAGATCCTCGGCTTCACCACCCGCGCCTGGAAGGGCGGGCAGTCGCGCGAGGCCTGGCTGCAGGCCGGCAAGCCGCCGAACCCCGGCCGGCTCAACGACCTGCGCCACCTGGTCTACAAGTCCGCCGACGCGCCCTGGCGGCGGGCGCGGAAAAACCTCGGCCTCATGATGCGCGAGGGCCTGCTCAAGGAGAACATCGACGGCGAGGCGTTAGCGTGGGCGCACGAGCGGTTGCTCGGGCGGCCGGAGCAGCGCAAGATCCTGATGATGATCTCGGACGGCGCGCCGGTCGACGATTCGACCCTCTCGGTCAATCCCGGCAACTATCTCGAGCGGCATCTGCGGTACGTGATCGAGGAGATCGAGACCCGCTCGCCGGTGGAGCTCATCGCCATCGGCATCGGCCACGACGTGACGCGCTACGACCGTCGCGCGGTCACGATCGTCGACGCCGAGGAACTCGGCGGCGCGATGACGGAGAAGCTTGCGGAACTGTTCGACGAGAAGGCCGCGCCGGCCAAGCCCGTCCGGACCGCGCCCTCGCGGCGCAAGGCGGGGTTCGGCCTCAGCGTCACGCCCTGACGCCGCAAGGCTCCGCCGCGCCTTTCCGAGCGCGGTCGCTCGGCCGGCTGAGGCGACGTCAGGGCGGAAACCGCGTCCAGTCGGGATAATCCTCGATCGAGGCGTCGGCGTCGATCCGGATGGGCCGCTCGGACGGCGGCGCGCCGGGCTCCTCGGCGCGCATCCGGCCCTTCCGGTCGACGACTCCGACCTTTCCGGCCGGGATGGCGACCATCCGGCCGTCCGTCCCGGCGAGACCCGCGGCGTCGCTCGGGATATCGACCATGCGGCCGTCGCGCCCCTGCATACCCGTCGACCCGGCCGGGATGGGAACCATCCGTCCGTCGGACCCTTCGAGCCCGATTGAGCCCGACGGAATCGCGACCATGCGTCCGTCGCGTCCCTGCAAGCCGAAGGCGCCGGCGGGAACGGCGACGATCCGCCCGTCCCGACCTTCCATTCCGACCGCCCCGTCCGGGATCATGACCCTGTAGCCGTCGCGTCCCACCAGTTCGACCGGCATCGTCGATCTCCTCGATCAGCAGAGCTCCCCGCCCCGCATTATCCGGCGGCCGAACGGCGCGCGCAATCCCACATGGCGCAGCGTCCTTTGGCAGGGACGCGGACGGCGCCGTCGCCTATTGCGCCTCGGCGCCGATCGCCGCGAGCGCGGCCCGCGCGCACTCCATGTCCTGCGTGTAGTGGCCGCCGCTGACGCCGATTGCGCCGATCACCTCGCCCATGATCACAATCGGGAAGCCGCCGCCGAACACGATGAGGCGCGGCGTGTGGGTGATGCCGTGTAGGAGCGGCGGGTCGTCCTTGATGAAGTCGAACCACGCGTGCGTCGCCATCGAGAACGAGGCGGCGGTGTAGGCCTTGTCCTGGGAAATCTGGATCGAGAGCTTGGGCGCGCCGTCCATGCGATGGAACGCCTTCAGGTCTCCGCTCTCGTCCGAGACGGCGATGCACATGCGCAGATTGAGTTCCACAGCTTTGTTCGCAGCCGCCGAAACGGCTTTCTCCGCCATCTCGGCGTCGATGCTGTGCTTGACGATGGTCATGGGGCTCCTCCGTCGGATCACGTTCAGCAGCGTCCGGTTCTTCGGACGCGCACGCGCCGGCAGCATGACGCCAGCGCTCAACAGCGTCAACGCGCCGCGGCGCTCAACTCGCAAACGCCATCAGTCCGCCCAGTGCGGCCACGACCAGCGCCAGAACGGCCGAAAGGATAACTTCCGCGCCCGCGCCCGCGCGAGGGTGGACTTCCGGATCGGCCAGGAGGCGCTCGGTCCGCACAAATCGGAAGGCCGCTACGACAAGCACAGCGATCCCCGCGACGATCAGGGACAGGCCTTCGTAGTGGGTCGACGGTCCCGCCAGCCGTTCGAGCTGGAGCCGACGCGCCGGATCGAGGGCGGCCGTGTTCGCCAGCGAGAGCAGGAAGAGATTGAACCACTCGATGACGAACCCGAAGGCGATGACCGCAACGCCCGTCCGCACCCAGGCGAGGAACGTGCGCTCATTCGCGGCGTGGTCGGAATAGCCCTCGATCATGAGAGTCTCCTTTCGGTCGGTCGGCGCGGCGGCCGCGATCGCGCTCGGAGCGCCGCCCATCTTGCGTGACCTCTCGCCGACTGGAAAGCCTGCGCGGGACCGAGGCTTGCGGGCTGCCGGGGCGCCGGCGGGATGCTAAGCTCCAGGCCAGGGCGCGCCCAAACCCGGCGCCGGCCGAACGCGCGGACGCCGATGAAGACAGGGTGATCGTCATGTCGAATCTTCGAGACATCCTCAATGCGCGCCCCAAGGACCGCGTGATCGCCGCCCCCGGCGTCTTCGACATGGTGTCGCTGCGCATGGCGGCGCGGACGGGCTTCGAGGCGCTCTACATGACGGGCTACGGGACCGTCGCCTCGCATCTCGGTCTGCCGGACGCGGGGCTCGCCAGTTATTCCGACATGGTTGCGCGCGTCGAGGCGATGGCGCGGATGGCGGGCGCGCCGCTGATCGCCGACGGCGACACGGGCTACGGGGGCCTCCTCAACGTGCGCCATGCCGTGCAGGGCTACGAGCGGGCCGGCGCCGCCGCGATCCAGCTCGAGGACCAGGAGTTCCCCAAGAAATGCGGGCATACCCAGGGCCGGCGGGTGATCGCCGCCGAGGACATGGCTCGCAAGATCCGCGTCGCGGCCGAGGCCCGGACAAGCCCGGATTTCCTGATCGTGGCCCGCACCGACGCGCGCTCCTCGCTCGGGCTCGCCGAGGCGATCCGGCGCGCGCGGCTCTACGCGGAGGCGGGGGCGGACGTCCTGTTCGTCGAGTCGCCGGAGAGCGAGGACGAGATGGCGGCGATCGGCCGCGAACTCGGCGATACGCCGCTCCTCGCCAACATGGTCGAGGGCGGCCGCACGCCGATGCTCACCAACGCCCGCCTCGCCGAGCTTGGCTACGCGATCGCCATCTACCCCGTCGCCGGGCTCCTCGCCGCAGCGGCGGCGCTGGAGACGGTCTACAAACGGATCCGCGACACAGGCTCCTCGCTCGGCGCCAAAACCCCGCTCTATCCGTTCGCCGAGATGAACCGGCTGATGGGCTTCGAGGACGTGTGGCGGTTCGATGCGGAACATGCGGAGATGTGAGCGCCGGTCGGCGCGTCGGGCCATCGTCCTCGTGAGGAGCCCGAAGGGCGACGTGGCGATCCCGAGATGAAGGGCGGGCAGCCGCCACGCGTCCAATCGACAGCCCCGGTCCGCGGGAGTAGGCTCACGCCCATGCCGACGCGACGGTCCCTGCACGACAGCGATTTTTACGCCTGGAGCCTCGAACAGGCGGCGCTGCTGCGCGCCGGGCGCGTGGCGGAAGCCGACCTCGCCGCGATCGCCGAGGAAATCGAGAGCATGGGCAAGACCGAGAAGCGCGAACTCGTCAGCCGCCTCACGGTGCTCCTGCTGCACTTGCTCAAATGGCCGTATCAACCGGCTGGCCGCGGCAATTCCTGGCGGCTGTCGATCGCCAACGCGCGCGACGAGATTTCTGACCTCATCGACGACAACCCGAGCCTGAAGGCTGTCCTCGACGACGTCATGGCCTCCGCCTACCGCTACGCCCGCCGCAAGGCGGCGATCGAGACGGATTCGGCGGAGAACGATTTCCCGGCTCGCTGCCCGTGGGGTGTTGCTGAGGCGACGGATGAGAGGTTCTGGCCGGAGTAAGGGACGAGCCGGATCGATCAGCGGCGAGAAAAACGCGGC
>NZ_JBKQOT010000115.1:0-4655 GCF_052145395.1 Roseiarcus sp. | reverse complement strand
AATCGACCCGAACCTTCGGTCGGATAAACCCCGAACGGACAAACAATGTCTTTCACCACACAAACGTCCGCGGCCCCGACAGGCGCCCGGCGAATGAGCCTTGTTATGCTTGCCGTCCGCGACCAGGCCGATCAGTTCAAGGGCGTTCCGCGCGGATCCGCCAAGCGGTTCAAGTATCTCGCGGCCTTCCAGGAGGCCGAGCCGTACCTGGGCCTTCCGCCGCAGGCCTATAAGCTCATCGCTTGGCTCGTGAAGCAAACCCAGGACCACGATTGGGAAGAAGGCTCGCGGCCGATCGCCTGGCCCTCCGCAAGCCGCCAAGAGGAGTTTCTCGCCCTCTCGGAACCACGGGTGAAGACGCTCAACCGCGCCTTGTTCGAGGCCGGGATCTTCATCATGCGCGACAGCGAGACCGGCAAGCGCTATGGCCGCCGTGACGACCAGGGACGCATCATCGAGGCCTACGGCTTCGATCTCTCCCCCCTCGCCTACCGCTACGACGAATTTATCCGCATCGCCGCCGAAGCCAAGGCCGAGCGCGAGCGCATGCGGAGCCTACGCAAGCGGGCGACACGAGCTCGCCGCGCCATTTTTCAGGCCGAAGAGACCCTCAAGGCGCTCGGTCCCCTGCCCTCTCAATGGCGGCAATTGGCCCTTGAGACGGCCGATCTCGTCGCTGCGATCCGCAAGGCCCGGACCTCGCCGGACCTCGCCGTGGTCGTTCAGAGCCTCGAATCGAGGAAAGAGCAGGCGGAAGCGTGGGTTAGGGAGGCTGGGCCTTCTGTGAAAAACAGCCCCGAGGGGCTCGAAAACGAGCCCCACAATATATTTACAAACCCACCTGTTTATCCGAAGGATACAGTAAGTGCCTCCGAGAGGAGTAGTCCCGAGGGCGCGCCCGATCCTGAATCCTCAGCGCCAGCAGAGCCGGCCGGGGAGGATCTTGAAGATAGCGTCACGTTCCGGCCCTTTGAACGGGTCGAGAAGCTCCATCCGCAAGAGCTCGTCGAGCTCGCGCCGCGGCTGGCCTGCCATATCCCTCTCCCCTTCCCCGACTGGCACGACATCGTCGATGCCGCCGGCGCCTCCCTGCGGCAGGAATTGGGCGTGTCCCAGCCGCTTTGGGGCGAGGCCTGCCGGATTTTGGGCCGGCAGCGCGCCGCGGTGACGCTCGCCATCGTGTCGACCAAGCCCAAGGGCTACTTTTCGCGCGGGGCCGGCGGCTACTTCGCCGCCATGGTCAAGCGCGCCAAGACCGGCGAGTTGAACCTCGACCGCAGCCTTTGGAAGCTTCGGCGCGAGAAGTGGGGCGGGGCGGCGAAAGGGCGGTCCCGTGTTGTTTGATCGCACGGGCCGTTCCACGCTCGCCCTCCCTGCCCTTTTCCATACGATGCCGTGTGAAACACGGCGGCCGCATGGGAGAACGAGCGCACGGGGGCGATCTCCGGTGGCGGCGGCCGGGGAGGACGCGAAAGTCAACTCGTAGACGCTCGTCCGTCCGGGGCGTCCCGTCGGATTGGCAAGCGAACAACTTTCGCTTGCCTTGGGCTTGCCTCTGGCTTGCCATCGGCCCGATCCCCGGTCGTCCTCAGTTCTTCGCCCGAGAACGTCGCGGAAGATTCACGACGCCTTAACGAGTGCGTACTACAGCTGGCGTGCAGTCTGACCGGAAGGATCGCGCATGGCTGTGATTTCTGTAACATCTCCCAAGGGGGGGGCAGGCAAAACCACTACGGCAACCGTTCTCTCGACAATCCTGGCCGAACGGGGGCAGAAGGTCATCCTGATCGATGCCGACCCGAACGAGGCTGTCACGCGCTGGGCCAGCCGAACGGAAGTGGTCCCGCCGAACCTCACGGTGCTTCCGGTCGCCAACGAGCAGAAGTTCGTGTCCCAACTGGACGAGCTGACCGGCCTGGCCGAATTTGTGATCCTCGACCTCGAGGGCAGGGCCTCGCGGACCGTCGCGAACGCCACCGCGCTGTCGGACTTCGTCATTATCCCGGTCAAAGGCTCGCAGCTCGACGCCGAGCAGGCGACGCGCCACATCGAGTTGATCCATGATCAGGAGCGCGTGATCCGCCGACCGATCCCGTTCGGCCTCCTGTTCACGCAGACACACCCGGCCATAACGCCGAAGACGCAGGCGTTCGTCGCGGGCGCCTTTAAGGACAACGGCGAGCCGGTCTTTAGCGTCCAGCTGTGCGAGCGAGAGGCGTTC
This sequence comes from Roseiarcus sp., assembly GCF_052145395.1. Lineage (NCBI taxonomy): Bacteria > Pseudomonadati > Pseudomonadota > Alphaproteobacteria > Hyphomicrobiales > Roseiarcaceae > Roseiarcus > Roseiarcus sp. The sequence continues at coordinate 2,434 of NZ_JBKQOT010000115.1, read as the reverse complement.
CGTGCCATCTTCTCGTTCGGGGGGACGCTCGCGGGCCTGAAGGGAAAGGGCGTCGGGGGTCTCGCGAAGGCCGTCGAGAACGCCGATGCCTTCGTTGATGAGTTCCTTGCGCGCCTGGCCGGCGGATCTGAGCGAGCGGCGGCATGAGCAACGAGATTAAGCGGAACAGCCCGTACAACGTGTCGTTCAAAGAGAGGCGCGCAGCGCTGGCCGCAGTGCAAGACGTCAACGAGGAGCACGGGTACGCGGACGCGCCCTCTGCTGGCGCGCCGCCTGTGCCCTCTGCGCCGCCGCTGGCCGCTGCGGTTCCATACCGCGGCCCCTTCCGCACGGGGCGCACGGCCCAGCTCAATCTCAAGGCGTCTCCAGACACAGTGCGGCGGTTCTCGGCGATCTGCGCCAAGTACCACTGGCCGTCGGGGCTGACAATGGAACACGCCGTCACCGCCCTTGAGGAAAAGCTCGCGAGACTGGACCTCCCTAAGGGTCGGGACCGAGAGATCTGAACTGTGGAGGGCGGGTGAGAAATCCGCCGCAATCGGTCATCGCGGCCATTCTTCAGCGGGGCGCGGCGATCACCAGCGCCGGCGGCTATCTCCCCGAGCTGACGCGGAAGGCTCAGGTCAACGAGTTTTCGATCGGGCCGATGCTGATGGCCCTGATCGGGGTCGAGGGGGCCGGTTCCGGTGAGAAGACCCTACCCTGATGACCCCCGTTCCGGGCCGAACACCGGGCCGTCCGCCGATGCGGCGCGAACGACGACGTCAATAACACGTATACGACTATGATATCCATAACTTATCGGACATCAAATCCGGGCGACGGGCGCGGCGGTTTCGCCGCCCGGGCATAGCGCTAAGCGCCGCGGTGCCGCGGTCGGCTATGAACGATCGTTTGCGAGAGATCGGCTCGGGCTGGCGTCATCTGCCTGCGCAAGGGTGGAGCGTCACTGAGCGCGGGCGCGGCGCTCGATGAACGCCCACCCCAAGCAGCGCTCGAAGTTCGCGAGCCACAGGAGATCGTCGCGCGGCGTCGACGCTGCGCCGGCCTCCATCCTCACTCCGATCCACGGCGCGGCCGGCGGGCGCTCGGGATTCGTTGCATGCTTGCCCGCGCCGCCTTGATGCAGGAGTCGCCAGAGCTTCGCGCTGTCCTTCGCATCGGCCGCGACGCCGAAGGTGACGACCGGTGCGGCCTCGCGCCAGATAGTGACCATCGCCGCCCCGCCAAGGGCGGTCACGCTATAGGAGAAGAGCGCGAATCCCGGAATCGGCTCCCGCGCCTTCGTGGCGATCGCCCTGTCGAGACCGGCGGCCAGGCCGCGGACGACCTCGTCGGCGGCTTCCGAGCGGGGCGAGCGGCGCGTGTGGCCCGTGTTTAGGGTGACGTGCTCCACGTGGCGCGGCGCGGTCATTTCCAAAAAGTGTCTAAGTTCGGGACACCTTACCAAGGGGCGCTCGCGCGGGTGAACCACTTTTTACACGTTCATGCCGCGATCCGGGTTATGCCGAGCGCGCCCGATCATTGCGGGTCGCGCGCCCGGCGCAGCGGTGCTTCGCGTGTCGCAGCCTCGGCATAATCCGTGACCCTCGCTTGGCGGCCAGCATGGCCGCCAGGAGATGATCATGGACACGACGAGTAACGACGCTGCTTTCTGGATCGCCGGCTACACCGACTACCTGCGCGACGTGGTTGGGGCGGCTGACACTACGCAATTGCGCTACTTGCCCACCGTACGGCGCTTCATCGCGACCTGTTCCGGGTCGGGTACCCCCGATTGGACCGGCTTGTCCGTCCTGCGGGTGACCGAGTTCATCCAGGAGGAGGCCGTACACAGGAGCGGGCACGGCCGCACGGCGCCTGCGAGCGCCACGCGCTCCTTCTTGCGATTCCTTGCCTGGCGTGGTGTTGCTCCGAGCGGGCTCGACCGCGCCATCCCGGCCATCCGGCGCGCACGGCACGCCAGCCTGCCGACGCACCTCTCCTCTGAGCAACTCGCGCGGTTGTTGCAGCGTCCTGCCGCGCCTGGTCCGGCGGCGTATCGTGACCGCGCGATCCTCTCGCTGCTGGCCGGTCTGGGCCTGCGCGCAGGCGAGGTCGCCACGCTCGAACTTGACGACCTGGATTGGCGTGTGGGGCAACTCCGCCTGCGCGCCGGGAAGTGCCGCCGCGAGCGGGTGCTGCCGTTGCCCCCGGAAGTCGGCGCCGCGCTGGCGGAGTACCTCCGGCATGGCCGCCCGCACCATCGGGACCGTCGAGTATTTCTCACCGTCACCGATCCAGCGCGGACCTTTCAGACTGCGGCAGTCAGCGCAATCGTGCGGCGCAATCTGGTGCGTGCTGGCATCCCGCTGGGGCGGCTGACCGGGGCGCACATGCTCCGCCACACCGCTGCTTCCCGCATGGTCAACGGCGGCGCCTGCTTGAAGGAGGT
>NZ_JBKQOT010000114.1:0-14184 GCF_052145395.1 Roseiarcus sp. | reverse complement strand
CGCCTGAGCAACGTGGGCAGCACTCCGACCTCGAAAAAGTCCTTCTTCTCAAAAGGTCGAATGGTCGGAGTGGCGGGATTCGAACCCACGACCCCTAGTCCCCCAGACTAGTGCGCTAACCGGGCTGCGCTACACTCCGACGGACCGCCCTTATAGGGAAGCCCGCAGGCTCTGGCAATCCGCCGCCAAGCGGATTGTCTCACGTCTCTCGCGCGCGTGCCTGATTGAGAATGCGGGCCGCCTCGACGAGATCGTCGAGCGCGCCCCTGAGCGCGGCGACGTCGGCGGGCGGATAAAACCCCTCGCCCGCCTCTGCCCGCGGCTGAAGGTCCGCAATCGCAGGTCCAGGCGCCTCAGGCCGGGCCGCGGGTGGGGAGGCTTGAGCCGCCTCCACGGCTAATTCCGGCGCGCCCAAAGCGAGCCGCGGCTCGAACGTCCCGCTGGTCAAAGCCTGCACCCCCTGCTCCTTGAACAGTTTCTGGACGCCCTTGATCGTATAGCCTTCGTCATAGAGCAGGCGCTTGATCAGGCGAAGCCGCTCGACGTCGTCGGGCCGATAGTAGCGCCGGCCGCCGGCGCGCTTGAGCGGCCGGATCTGCGGAAACCGGGTTTCCCAGAAGCGCAGCACGTGCTGCGGAAGGTCCATGGACTCCGCAACTTCGCTGATCGTTCGAAAGGCCTCCGGGCTCTTCTCCATCTCGTCGCTCGTGGCAAGAGGCGCTGCTGGGCGAATTGCCGGCGCGTCTTCGCCCCCCCTACACTATCGTCCGCCGGTCGCGAGAACGCCAGAAGCGGCGCGAACGGCGCCCTTCTAGTCTTTGTCCGTTTCGCCGTTCGTGCCGTTGATCTTGGCCTTCAACACGTTGGAAGGCTTGAAGACCATCACACGCCGCGGAAGGATCGGAACCTCCACGCCGGTTTTGGGATTGCGTCCGACGCGCTCGCCCTTGGAACGGACGACGAAGGACCCGAAGCCGGAGAGCTTCACCGTCTCCCCCCGCACCGCCGCGTCGCAGATCTCATCCAGCACCGACTGCACGAGTTCGGCCGATTCCGTGCGCGACAACCCGACGCGCTGGTAGACGATCTCGGACAAGTCGGCGCGGGTCACGGTCTTCCCCGGTTCGCGGCCGGTTCGTGCGTTTGACATCTCGTGCCTCAAAATATTGGCGCCGCTCCGCGCGCCAGCCCCCGAATTGCGGGTCGGAGTCTTGGCTCCGACGCCATTCCGCGGTCGTTCTGGACTTTCTTTTCAACTCCGGCAAGTCCATACACCGCCCACGTCGGACCAGCCGGGGCGACCGGCGCGCTTACGAGCGCACCGAGTCTGGCGAAGCCTCCCGGCCGGACCTTGAAACGCGCCCAAGCCGCGGACGCGGTTCTTTAATCCGACATTAGCAAAGGCGATGAGGAGTGTCGATGAACGCGCCGGCAGCCAACGAGAATTCCCGCATCGTGCTGGTGACGGGCGCTTCGCGCGGAATCGGCCGGGCGGCGGCGCTCGCCTTTGCCCGGACGGGCGCGCATGTCGTCGCGCTCGCCCGGACCCAAGGCGCGCTCGAGGAACTGGACGACGAAATCCGCGCTCTGAGGCCGGAAGACGAGAGCCCGGCCACGCTCGTGCCGCTCGACCTGCGCGATTTCGCCGCGCTCGACCGGCTGGGCGAAGCGCTCTATCGCCGCTGGGGCCGGCTCGACGCGCTCATTGGCAACGCCGGCGTTCTCGGCGTCCTGTCGCCCCTGCACCACGTGGACCCGAAGGACTGGGACGAGGTGTTGGCGGTGAACGTCACCGCCAACTGGCGCCTCATTCGCTCCCTCGATCCGCTGCTGCGGCGCTCGGCCGCCGGCCGGGCCGTCTTTGTCACGTCCGGCGCCGCGAGTCGGGCCGACATGCGCGCCTACTGGGGTCCCTACGCCATGTCGAAGGCCGCCCTCGACGCCATCGTCCGGACCTATGCCGCCGAAACGCTGAACACCTCGAACGTCCGCGTCATGCTGGTCAATCCCGGGCCGCTGCGCACGCTCATGCGCGCCAAGGCGATGCCGGGCGAGGATCCGGCGATGCTTCGCACGCCGCAGGACCTCGCGCCGAAGATCGTCGAGATGTGCTCGCCGCAATGGACCGAGACCGGCAAGGTGTACGACTTTCCGACGGACTCGATCCTGTCGTTCCGCGCTCCGGACACCCCTTAGGCGGCGGTCGTCGCGAGCGCGCGATCCCATTGGGATCATTGGGCATCCGCCCCTCGCTTTTGCCCGTTTCTCGCCCGCCGGCGCACCGAATGTCGCCCGGGTTTCGCTGCGCTTGTAGGGGAAAGACGCCGGCGCGATTTAGTTTGGAACCGGCCGCGGCACGGGACGTTGGAGGCGCGTGATCCCAGCGAGGAGCGCGCCATGGCAAGACCTGCCGACAAGTCGTCAAACGAGTCCGAAAAATCGTCGGAAAAACCGACGTCTGAAACCCCATCGTCCAGCAGCCCGAGCGAAGCCCAGGGCGAAGGCAAAGACGCCAAGGATCGGTCCGCAGCGAGCGGCGGGGCGGCTTCGACCCCCGCATTCATCGAGCGGATGAAGGGCCAGCACAAAGCGCTGCAGGCCATCCTCGACAAGCGGACGACGGCGTCCGCCGAGCCGTTTGCGATCGCCGAAGAATTCGCCGCCGCCTGGCTGCCGCACAATCTCATCGAGCGGGAGATCCTCCGTGAGACGGCTCGCGGAGGCGGCGCCGCGGAGGCGGTGGCGGAGGTCGAGATCCGCAAGGACCTTCTGAACTTCCTGCTCGCGAACCTCATCGATGAAGGTCCGCGGGGCGCCGAGAAAGCCGCGCTCGAGGCCCTCGCAGAGCAGTTTTCCGCCCTGGTGCAGGCCGGTGAGCGCGAGGAAGGCGGCCTTTTCCAGGCCGTCGATTCGTTCCTGGCGTCGGGCCGCCTGCCCTTGTCGCAGATCGAGAGGCGCTACGAACGCTCAAAGCAGCGGTTCGAGCATCTCGACGGCGACGCCATCGGAGAGGCTATCGAATTGCTGGCGCCGCGGCGCCTCTCTGTCCCTGAAGAGCGTCGGCAAAGTGAACGGGAGCGTGATATGCCTAGGTATTCCTCACAGACGCGGGATCGCGACGAACAGGGCCGGTTCCTGCCCGAGGACGAACGAGACTACGGACGCGGCGGCGGCGGTTATCGCAGCATGCCGCAGCGTGACGAGGGTGGACGTTTCCTAAGCGAGGAGCGGCGCGGCCGCGGGCGTTACGACGACGACGACCGCCGCTCCGGCTCGCGAGGGCGGAGCCATGGCGGCTGGTTCGGCGACTCTGAGGGCCATTCCGAGGCCTCGCGCCGCGGATGGGAAGACTCCGACCACGGCCGCAGCGGCTGGCACGGCGATCGCGAGGGCCATTCCGAGGCATCGCGCCGCGGTTGGGAAAACTCCGACCATGGCCGCAGCGGCTGGTACGGCGATCCCGGGGGGCACTCCGAAGCCTCCCGGCGCGGGTGGGACGAAGGCCACCGCTCCTCGCAGCGCCGCGACGAAGACAACGGCCGCACCAGCCAGCGGTCCCGCTATGAAATGGACGACCGGCGCAGCACCGGCGGCGGCTATGAAGGCCGTCGCGGCGGCCGCTACGAGGACGAAGACGAGCGCTACGGCTCCTCTCGCGGTCACAGCGGCTGGTCGGGCGACCCCGAGGGTCATTCCGAAGCGGCCCGTCGCGGATGGGAGCGCCGCCGCTGAGCAGACGCTTAGCGAACGAAAAAAGAGGGCGGCCCAAAAGGGCCGCCCTTATCGTTGCGGGCCTTGTCCCATGTCAGACCGCCACGCGATTGACCTTGCTCTCGGCGATCGACGTCAGCTTCTGGTCCGCCGCTTTCTCTTCGGCCAGCGTGTCCCGCAAAACCTGCGCGATGTCATTGCGCCCGATTTGCTCCGCCCACGCGATCAAGGTCCCGTAGCGGCTGATCTCATAGTGCTCGACCGCCTGCCCCGCCGCGACGAGCGCGGCGTCGAGAACCGCTTTGTCGGCGACCTCGCCGGCGACGTCGTCCGCCTCCTCTATGATCCCGTCGATCGCCGGGCAGTCGACGGACTTGGGCTCCGTTCCGTACAACTTGAACGCCTTCTCGAGGCGGGTGACATGGTTCCTCGTCTCGGCGAGATGCGACTGGAGCGCCGCGCGCAACTGCGGCGAGGTCGTTTTGTCGATCATGTCCGGCAGGGCGCCGACGATGCGTTTCTCCGCATAGTACATGTCCTGCAGCTGATGCACGAAAAGATCCTGCACCGTCTTGATGTCCTTCGAGAAAAGACCCATGGGTTCAACCTCCTTTGATGCGGGCGACAACCCGCCCATGAGGGCAACGCGGCGTTCCCGGCGTTGTTCCTCCGCTCCGCGCCGGCGCGCCGGACGGGCGAAGCGAACGCCGATTCGACTTGCGGCGGAGCCGATCTGGCTGTAAGGAGCGCGCCTCGTTGCGTCCCGCCGGGGGCTGAACGGAAGGCCGCCTCGTGCGGCAGGGCCAAAGGTCCGTCTTCCCGTGTTCCCGCCTTCGAACGATCCGATTCGAGCCTTTCCCGGGCTCGGAGGGCTCCGCGTGGGACGCGAACGTGAAAAGGAAAGGCCCGATATGGCTCTCTACGAGCATATTTTCCTGGCGCGCCTGGACGTCACGCCGCAACAGGTCGAGACGCTGACAGAACAGATCAAGACGAAAATCGCCGCCCTCGGCGGCGCGGTCACCAAGGTCGAGCCTTGGGGGCTGAAGTCGCTCGCCTACCGGATCAAGAAGAACCGCAAGGCGCATTTCACCTTGCTCAACATCTCGGCCCCGTCCGAGGCGGTCGTCGAGCTCGAGCGCACGCTCAGCCTCAACGAGGACGTGATCCGCTACCTCACCATCCGCGTCGACGAACTCGAGGCCGGGCCTTCGGCCATGCTGCGCAAGCTCGAGGACTCCGACCGTGACGATCGTGGACCCCGTGGCCCCCGCGGCGATCGGCCCGACCGTGGCGATCGCGGCGATCGTCCGGACCGCGGCGATCGTCCCCCGCGCCGCCCGCGTGAAGACACGAACGTCGTGGGAGCAATCTGATGGCCTCCTCGCCCCGCCGCCCCTTCTTCCGCCGCCGCAAGTCCTGCCCGTTCTCCGGCGCCAACGCGCCGAAGATCGACTACAAGGACACGCGCCTGCTGTCGCGCTATATTTCCGAGCGCGGCAAGATCGTGCCCTCGCGCATCACCGCGGTCAGCGCCCCGAAGCAGCGCGAGCTCGCGCAGGCGATCAAGCGCGCGCGCTTCCTCGGGCTCCTGCCCTACTTCATTCGCTGACGGGTCTCTAGCGACCAACCGCCGCGTCCGGCTTTCGAGCCTATCGCGGCGGCAGCTGGCGCCGGGCCGGTCCCGTCGCCTAACCGCAGGCCCAAGCGGGACAGCGCCATGATGCAACGATACGCCGTCGCCTTCGGAGCGGGTTGCGCCGCCGCCTTTCTGTTTGCGGTCAGCGCGGAGGCGAGCCCGCTGGCGATGGCGCTCGCCTATCTCGCGCCGCTGCCGATCATGATCGCGACGATAGGATGGGGCGTCGACGCGGGCGCGATCGCGGCCGCAGCCTCCGTTGCCGGACTGACGCTGATCGCCGAGCCGCTCAGCGGCATGCTCTACGCCGCCTCGGTGGCGGTTCCAGCCTGGCTGATCGCGGCTTTCGCGGCGACGCCCGTCGCGCGCTATCTCCCCGCGCGCTTTTCGTCCCTTCCGCAATATCCCTCGATCGGAGCGATCGTGACCCTTGCCGCGATCGTCGGCATGCTCGGCGCCGCGGGGGTGCTGACGACGGTGATCGTCGTCTATCACGGCTACGCAGAGGGCGCGCAGGCGGTGGCGCAGGGCATCGCAGCGATGGCGGCCGACGCGTTCGACGACGCCGGCGACGGAGCGGCGGCCAAGGCCTTCGCCGACTCCATGGTCCGCATCGGCCCGGCGGCGATCGCCGGCTCGACCCTGCTGATGCTCTGCATCAACCTCTATGCGGCGGCGCGCTCGGTGCAGCTGTCCCACCGTCTGAAGCGGCCATGGCTCGACCTGCCGACGTCCTTTCGGTTGCCCGCGGCGCTCGGCGGGGTGATGATCGTTTGCGTGGCGGCGACATGGGCCCTGCCCGCCCCCGCCTCGCAATACGTCAGCATCGTCGCCGGCGGCCTCGGCGCCGCCTTCGCCTTCCAGGGGCTGGCGGTCGCGCACGCCCTGTCGCGCGGCCTGAAGCTCCGGACGCTGATGCTCGTCGCCCTCTATGCCTGCTGCTTCGTGCGGGCGAAATACACTCTTCCGGTCCTTGCGCTTCTCGGCGTCGTCGACGCCTTCACACGGCTGCGCGTTCGGGCAGCCGTCCTTCCTACCCCCAGACCAAACTTGCAGAAATAGGAGACCATCATGGACGTTATTCTTTTGGAGCGCATCGGCAAGCTCGGCGGCATGGGCGAGACCGTCAAAGTCAAGGACGGCTACGCCCGCAACTTCCTGCTGCCGCGCGGCAAGGCACTGCGCGCGACCGAGGCGAACAAGAAGAAGTTCGAGGCCCAGAGAGCCGATCTCGAGGCGCGCAACCATGAGCTCAAGCGCACCGCCAACGAGGCGGCCGGCGCCGTCGACGGCGCGACGGTCGTCATTATCCGCCAGGCCGGCGAGACGGGGCAGCTCTACGGCTCGGTGTCGGCGCGCGATATCGCCGAGGCGCTCACGGCGGCAGGACATCCCGTCAACCGCAGCCATGTCGCGATCCAGCAGCCGATCAAGACGCTCGGCATGCATGCCGTGCCGATCCACCTCCATCCGGAGGTCGAGGCGAAGGTGACCGTCAACGTCGCCCGCTCGACCGAGCAGGCCGAGCGCCAGGCCAAGGGCGAGGACCTGAGCGTCCGCGAGCAGACCTCGATGGACGATCTCGGACTTGAGGTCGGCAAGGCGCTGGCGGAAGCCGGCCCCGGCGAGAGCCTCGGGCGCGAGAGACCCACGGGCCGCAACTGTAGCCGCGGTCGTTGAATGCGGTGGCGCGATCAGCGATCGCGCCGACAAAAGCCGCCCCGACGGCGCAGCGATGCGATCTATGCGAAGCGGAATTCGCTCACGTGGCGATATTCCGCGCCCGGCCGCAGCGTCGTGTCGGTGAAGTGCCGCCGGTTGGGCGAGTCGGGGAACGCCTGGGTCTCGAGGCAGAGACCGGCGTGCGCCCCGTAGCGCGCCCCGCCGAGGCCGGGAACCGGCACGTTGAGCGTGGCGGCGTCATAGAACTGCACGCCGGGCTGATCGCTGAAGAGCGACAGCGTCAGGCCGTTCTTCGGCGAGCGCACCCGCGCGATCGGCGCGAGGCCGTCGCTCCCGAGCGGGCGCGCGACGACAAAATTCGTGTCGTAGGCGGTTCCGCCCGCATTGCGCACCGGGCGCGCGGCGCGGAAGTCGTAGGGCGACGCGGCGACGGTCCGGATCTCGCCGGTCGGGATCAGTTCGGCGTCGGACGGCGTATAGAAGTCGGCAAACAGTCTCACTTCGTGATCGAGGATGTCGGCCGAGCCGTCGAGATTGAAGTAGGCGTGCTGGGTGAGGTTGACCACGGTCGGCTTGTCGGTCGTCGCGGTGAACTCCACCCTGAGCGTCGTCGGCTCCAGCAGCCGATAGACGCAGGTCGCAACGAGCGCGCCGGGAAAGCCGGCGTCGCCGTCGGGCGACTCGATCGTGAGCGTCGCCGAAGACTCATCATAACGGCCAAGCGTCCAGACGCGCTTGCCGAAGCCTTTCGGGCCGCCGTGCAGGGTGTGCTTGTCGCCCGGTTTCTTGTCGAGCGTATGCTCGACGCCGTCGAGCGTGAAGCGTCCGTTCGCGATCCGGTTGGCGAAGCGGCCGGGAACCGCTCCGAAATGAGGCGAATGGGCCACGTAATCGTCGATCGTATTCAAGCCGAGGGTGACGCTCTGCCGGCCGCCTGAGGCGGGCACGACGAGTTCGCGCACCACCGCGCCCCAAGTCAGGATTTTGGCGGTCGCGCCGGCCTTCGATCGGATGACGATCTCCTCGACGGGAACCCCGCCGACTTCCCCGAACAGGCTTTTCGTCACGTCGATCTCCCTGAACTTCTCGTCGGCTGAAATCAGCCGGTCCCATGGGGGCGCGCCAGTTCGGCCCGGATCGCGGCGAACACGTCGCGAAACATCGCCTCCGACAGCACGCCCGTGTTGGTGTTGTAGCGCGAGCAATGATAGCTGTCGAAGAGGACGAGGCCGTCGGGGCCGAGCGCGTGCCGCGCCCCGTGCGCGAACGGGAATTGGGCCAGCCGCTTGCCCATCGCGCGGAGAACGGTTTCGTGCGCCACCCGGCCGAGGGCCAGCACGACTTTCAGGCCGCCGAGCGCCCCGATCGACGCGCTGAGATAGCTCCGGCACGCGGAAATCTCCTTCGGCGTCGGCTTGTTCTCAGGCGGCACGCAGCGGACGGCGTTGACAATGGCGCAGTCGATCAGCCTCAGGCCGTCGTCGGGCCGGCGATCGTAGGGGCCGGACGCAAACCCGTAGCGGATCAGCGTTTCGAAGAGCAGGTCGCCGGCGTAGTCGCCGGTGAACGGGCGGCCGGTGCGGTTGGCGCCGCGCAGCCCCGGGGCGAGGCCGACCACGAGCAGCCGCGCATCCGCGGCGCCGAACGACGGCACGGGCCCGTTCCACCAGTCCGGGAACTGGGCCCGGTTCGCCGCGCGAAACGCGGCGAGCCTCGCGCAGGCGCCGCAGTCCCGGGAGGGACCGGCGTCGAACGTCATCGGGCTGTTCGCGCCGCTATTCCCTCACCGGCTCCTCGACCGGCTGCTGGACCGGGGCGACGAATTGGGCGCGCCGGTGATTGTCCGACCGCACCGGGCGGTCGCCGGGGTCGCGCCCGATCCGCGCCATGAGCGTCGCGAGATCGACGAACTCGTCCGCCTGGCGGCGGAGCTCGTCGGCGACCATCGGGGGCTGGGTCGCGATCGTCGACACGACCGCGACCCGAACGCCCTTGCGCTGCATGGCCTCGACCAGCGACCGGAAGTCGCCGTCGCCGGAAAACAGGACCATCAGGTCGATGTGCTGGGCCATCTCCATTGCGTTGACCGCAAGCTCGATGTCCATATTGCCTTTGACCTTCCGGCGTCCGGTCGAGTCGACGAACTCCTTCGTCGGCTTCGTAACCACCGCGTATCCGTTATAGTCGAGCCAATCGACCAGCGGTCTAATCGAGGAATACTCCTGATCGTCGACCAAAGCGGTGTAATAAAAGGCACGAATCAGACGTCCTTTTGCCTGAAACTCTCGCAGCAGCCGCTTGTAGTCGATGTCGAAGCCGAGGGCTTTCGCACTGGCATACAAATTCGCGCCATCTATAAAGAGGGCGATCCGTTCCACAGTAGACATGTTACGCTTCTTTTCAATAATACGAGAGGACCAATCGCGCTTTCTGTACGCAAGCGCCTTCTCGTAGACAAGACAACAACCAAAAACTTCGATCAAGCCTGAAGTTTGACGGAAAGCGTACAGCGCACAACGAATTCGGCGAGAGACTCGTGTTTCGTCTTGTCGCTTTCCCTCGACACTTGTCGAGCGTACAAAAAACAAAGCCTGTCGGGATGAAGCCTGCCGACGATTCGAGTAATATGGGACATCTGTGGCGAAAGAAAAGAGGGTTTGGGATGGATGCGGCAGCGCCACCGGTTCCACCGATCCGTCCCGGCAGTGGCGCCCGAGCGACCGGACGGATCCAGCCCGCGAGCGCGCCACGGACAACGCCATCCGGAAGGCGACATGAAACTCGTTCGATACGGAAAAGCGGGACACGAAAAACCGGGATTGGTCGACACGGCGGGCAAGCTGCGCGACCTCAGCGAGGTGATCGCCGACATCGACGCCGATTCTCTGGGCCCCCGCGCCCTCGCGCGCCTGGGCAAGCTGAAACCCGAATCCCTGCCCGCCGTGCGCGGCGCGCCGCGGATCGGCCCCTGCGTAGCGGGCGTGCGCAACTTTGTCGCCGTCGGCCTCAACTACGCCGACCACGCAGCCGAATCGGGTCAGCCGACGCCAAAGGAGCCGGTGCTGTTCAACAAGGCGCCCTCCTGCATTGTCGGACCCAATGACGACATCGTCATCCCGAGGGGATCGACAAAGACCGACTGGGAAGTGGAGCTCGCGCTGGTGATCGGAACCCGCGCGAGCTATGTGAGCGAGACCGAGGCGCTCAAGCACGTCGCCGGCTACTGCATATGCAACGACGTCTCCGAGCGTGCGTTCCAGATCGAGCGCGCGGGCCAGTGGATGAAGGGCAAGAGCTGCCCGACCTTCGGCCCATTGGGGCCGTGGCTGGTCACGCCCGACGAGATCGAGGACGCGCAGAAGCTCGACATGTGGCTCGACGTCAACGGCGAGCGCATGCAGAGCGGCTCGACCGCGACCATGGTTTTCGGCGCAAAAACCCTCGTCTCCTACATCTCGCAGTTCATGATCCTCGAGCCGGGGGACGTCATCACCACGGGCACGCCTCCGGGCGTGGGCCTCGGTAAGAAGCCGCCGGTCTTCCTGAGGCCGGGCGACACGGTTTCGCTCGGAATCGCGGGGCTCGGGCGGCAGGCGCAGCGCGTCGTCGCCTACGAGGCCGCCTGAGCGGCGTCGCATGGCGAGGCTCTGGTCATGGACGGCCATCGTCTTTGCGGCGCTTTACGGGCTGGTGTTTCTCACGCTCTATCTCGACTACCTCGGACGCGCCGGGACTTGGTTCGCCGACCTGCCGCTGGTCCTCGCCGCCCTGCCCTTCACGCTCGCGATGCGAGCGCTGAACGGCGTCAGCTTCGATTTCGCCGGCGATATGACGGGGCGCGTGATCGCGGCCGCCCTGTTCTGTTGCGGGATCTCCTATGTCGCGGGACTTGTTGTCGAGACGATCGTGCGCGCGGCGGTCGCCGCCGCGCGGCGCTAGCGGTTCAAGGTTTGCTCTCGAGGGTTTCATTCAATCCGGGTCGGCGCCGAGCACCAGGCCTGGGGGCAGCGGCTCGCCATAAAGGGTGGTGCGGTCTGTGCCTCCGACGGGCGTGAACGCCTTGATCGTTGCTGCGCGGAGAGGCGCGACGCCGGCGCGCTCCAGCTTGCGGGCGATCTGGTCGCGCAGCGACTTCGGGACATCCAGGTTTCGGTCGTTCACGACGCGCGCCGCCCTGAGGAAGAGATTGCAGCACTCCATCAGTTCGGGCTTCGTCCAGTCGAAATCGCGGAACGCCTCGTAGGCGCTGACGACGTATTCCGCCGCCACGACGGTCTCCGGCCCGGCGTAAAGGGGCGTGCGGTTCATGAGGAGGCCGAGCGCGGCAAGGTACGGCGCGCAATGTTGCTTGGCCTCCGCCCGCTGCAGCGCCTGGGCGATGAAGAGCTGGATCAAATCCGCCTTTGTCTCTCGGGGCAGACGTTCGAGCGAGCCGGCAAGGCGGACAAGTTCCGGTGACGCTTTGCCGGCGCGGATAATGGCCAGTTCGCCCGCCAGGAGCCTTTCCTGGCGCTCCGCCGTGAGACCGCCGGCCACCCGACGCCAGAGGATGGCTTCGTGAACCTTGCTGCGTTTGCCGGGAAAGCAGAGCCCCACATCGCGCAGCCGCCACAGCTCGTCCATGCGAAGTCCGTCATGGGCGAAGCCAAACCCAGGGCGCAGCAGAAACCCGGCCAACGTGAGCCAGGCCTCTTCGTGCTCCACCGAAAGCTTCCGGCCCATGGTCTGTTCGTTCAGGGCCGGCCAAAGGGTGCGCAGCAGCGCCGCGTTCCACTCCTGCCGGGGCAGACCGATCATGCGCTCCAGGGTTTTAAGGACGGCGTTGGCGGTCAGCCCTGACTTCGGCGGCGGACGGGTGAAGATGATTGCGATGTGGTCGCGAGCGGCCTGCTGGGCCTCGGCCGCAGCGTTCGGCGCAACGGGCGCCGGCGCGCCTCGCGCCGACGCGACGCCACGCTCGTGCGGACGCAGATTGAACTCGAGCGGCCACGACTGCGGCGTTTGCGGGTCCGTCCCGACGCAGGCGATCTGCAGCAATCCCAGCGCATTCATTTTCGCCGCCAGACGGACCGGCACGGTCCGGTCCGACCTGGCGTCAGCCCCCTGCGCCGTTCGGATGATCGTCTCGAGCGGCGGCAGCATGTGGAAGGCGTCCGCGTCCCACGGCAGAACATCTCCCGCCCGGCAGCCGCCATGGCGGGTCGAGGAACAAGCCTGAAAGCTCACCAGCTGGTCGGTTCTGACCTCGAGACCCGGCAGGTTGATTTCGTACCCCTGCTCGGCCGCCGCATTGAGGGGCAGCACGCAGATCAGCGCCGACGGGTCGACTTGGCTCGTCGCCGCCTGTCCCCTCTGCACCGTGAGAAACACAGCTTGGGCGGCGCCCGCCGCGATGCGACCGGCATGGCCGCGCAGCAGCTTGCCGAAGCGAGCGGCGCCGCGCGCGACGGCGAGATCGGGGTCGGCGTTTTCCAGCTCGATCGGGCGGAAGCCGCCCTGCCAGGCGGCAATCTGGTCGAGCACCCGCCGGCGCAAGACCGCGGCGTGCACCGAGCCGCCGTTGAACAAAACCGCGTCCACCCGCGGACGGTCGCGGAGGAAATCGGCCAGGTGGCGGGTGATCGCGCTGTCGGCTGCGTAGGGAAGGCCCCAGTCGCGCAAACCCGACTGGGCGCGATGGGGCCGAGCGCGCGCATCGCTGATCGGGAAAAAGCCGTCCAGCACCAGCCGCTCGACCTCATCGCGCGTGATCGTCGCCGTCTGCGCCCCAGCCACCAAGCCGGACCCCCTGCCCGGCAACACCACGACGTATGGCTCTTCCGCCGAGCCGGGACCCGAAAGCGCGCGCTCCTTCACATCCCGACACGACGCGACGAGGTGATCCCATTGCGGGCCTGACAGATGGCCGCGTCCCGCCGCAAGCCGAGGCTCCATGAGGACCGCAAGGGCGAGATCCATATTGTCGCCGCCGAGCAGGATATGCTCGCTGACCGCAACCCGCCGGATGTCGGGGATCGCGCCCGGCGCGCCGGGTCTCAGCTCGAACAGACTGAAATCCGAGGTGCCGCCGCCGATATCGACGATCAGGACGCGCCGCGGTTCGGCGGTCCGCGGGTCCACCCCTTCCCACAACGGCTCGGCCGCGCCATGCTTTTCCAGCCAGCAATAGAAGGCCGCCTGCGGCTCCTCCAAGAGCCGCACGCTGCCCGGGAAACCGGCTTCCTCCGCGGCGTTCAGCGTCAGGCGCTGCGCGGCGGCGTCGAACGAGGCCGGCGTCGTGATGGTGATTTCCTGCTCATCGAACCCGAAGCCGGATCCGGCGAAGCGGGTGTCCCATGCGCCCCGCAGATGGTTCAGGATGAGCGCGGCGGCGCGAACGGGCGAGATCTTTTGCGCCGGCTGAAGGTCCTCCGATCCCCAGGGCAGAATCGGCGCGGACCGGTCAGCCGAATGGTGACACAGCCACGACTTCGCCGACCGCACGACCCGTCCGGGCGTTTCCCCCGCCCTGCAGCGGGCAAGGCGGCCAACAATCCATCCCTCGGTTCCCGGAACCCTGCCCGGCCACTTCGCGGCGCGCCCGTCCTCCGGCCAATAGAGGAACGAGGGCAGCGTCGGCGCTTCGGTGAGCGCGGCCGGGCTTTCCCATTGCGGAACGGCGAGCGCCTCGGGCTCGGCATCGCCGGTCAGCGGGACGTAAGCGAGCGCGGAGTTCGTCGTGCCGAGATCGATTCCGATGGAAAACCGGGCCGCCATCACTGCGGGGCCGCGTCGCGTGAGCCCAAGCCCGCGCTACTGCGTGCGGACCTGAAACTCAATCTTCCATCTCCGGTCCGAGTTCGTGTGCTTCATCCAGAGTTCGAGCGTGCCGAGCTCCGTGACGACGGCTTCGATCCGCACGGGAACGACCTGTCCCGCCGGAACATCGGGCAGAGCGGGAAGCTCGACTTCCAGGAGGCTGGTCTCCTCCAGCTCGCGTTCGGCGTCGGGCAGGATCTGGCCCGGCGTGTCACCGCTGCGCACGGCGGACGAGAAGAAGCGGAACTCCGCGGCCTCGCCCGTCACCAGGCCGAACGTGCGACCCTCGATCAATTGCTCGGTTCCCTCCTGCATGCCCTGCGGCACGACGCAGAGCGCCTTGACCGGCGGCC
>NZ_JBKQOT010000113.1:0-4925 GCF_052145395.1 Roseiarcus sp. | reverse complement strand
ATGATGTCGGCGGTCTACCAGTTCGGCTATCGCCTGGCGATGCTGTGCGCCGGTGCGGGCGCGCTCTACGTCGCCGATTTCGCGAGCTGGCGCGCCGCCTATCTCGCCATGGCGGGCCTGACGCTCGTCGGCATGGGCGCCTGTCTCTTGTCGCCCAAGCTCGACCGGCCGCGGGCAAACCGGGGCGGCGTTTCCTTCGCCGTCTCGTTCGTCGAGCCCCTCCGCGATCTTTTGAGCCGCTACGGCTCAACGCTGATCGCGATCCTCGCGCTGGTGGCGATCTATCGGCTGCCCGATTACGTGTCCGGGGTGATGGCCAATCCGCTCTACATTGATCTCGGCTTCACCAAGTCCGACATCGCCACGGTGTCAAAACTCTATGGCGTGTGGATCGGGCTTGCGGGCGCGTTCGGCGGCGGCATGGCCGTGGCGCGGTTCGGGTTGATGCCTTCGCTCATCCTCGGCGGCGTGGCCGCCTCGTCGTCGCACCTGTCGCTTGCCCTGCTCGCGTCAAAGGGAGCGAGCCTGCCGCTGCTGACCCTTGCGGTCAGCGTCGAGAGTTTTGCCTCCGGCTTCGCCGGCGCGGCGCTGATCACCTATATGTCGTCGCTCGTCTCGCCCGGTTTCGCCGCGACCCAATACGCGCTCTTGTCCTCGCTTTACGCGTTGCCCGGCAAGCTCATCGGCGGTCTGTCGGGGGTGATGGTCGACGAGTTCGGCTATGTCCGATTCTTCCTCGCCACCGCCGCGATCGGCCTTCCCGTCGTCACACTGAGCCTGACGGTATGGCGGATGCAAGGGCAGGAGACCGGGGCGCCGGCGGGGGTGTGACGTGTTTGGCTGGGGCCGGGAGCGATCGAAATCCGCTGCCTTACCATTTGGCGACGCCCCAATCCGCCGCCGGAACGGGCCGGCGGAAAGCGCGATAGTTCGCGCGCTCGCGCGTCCTCGCGGCCGGGGACCAGAATGAGGCGAACGAGTTTGGGCCGCCTTACTCAGTCCATATCTCCCGGCTTTGGTGCGCGCTTTGCGGCGCGTATCGCAGCATCCAAGCGAAAGCCTCAGGCGAACTCAAGCGCCTCGGCCTCGTCTATCACCTGTTCGCCTTCGGGTTCGTCCGTCGCCTCCCCGCGATAGGCGACCTTGCCCATTGCCCGCTCGATCAAGGACAGCAGAGACTCCCGCCGCGCTTTAATGAAGCCGTCGAAGTTGTCGGCGCGGAGCAGGCTGCGTTCAATCATGTGGGAGCGCAGGTGCCCGTCGATGGATGGTCCTGTCACCCCACCTTTCTTCGCCAAACCGGTCAAATAGACCGACGGTGCGTCACCGCCGATGACGCGGTTCGTCTTGTAGCTGAGGGGCGTTTTGTTGATAATTGTATCGTATTTGTCGCGGCCGATTTTCGCCTTATCGCACCATGCGCGCGGGAAGACGTGGTGGATGTCGACAGCCTCGTCGAAATAGCTGGCTTGGTTGAAGGGTTGGCCCGATCTGAAGTCCTGCGCCCCCTCTTTCATGAGCAGTGCGTGGGTGCCTTTGTAGGCGGCGGATAGGCGAGACGTCATAGTATCGAGGCGCTCCGCTCGGAACGCGGCGTCTTTTACCGTTGTGGGCTCGGTACCGCCGTCGATCCAGGCAAGGACATCGACCAGATCCTTAGCAAAGCGAGTTTCGATGGCGCCGCCGTAAAGCTCTCCGAAAACGCCGCACCAATACCATTGCGCCAGTTTAGCTCGGACCGCGTCAAACTCCCAACGCTCTCCGAGTTGGGCGAGGATGGCGGCGAGCGGAACGAGTTGAGACTGATAGGGAATGTCCTTGAACCAGTAGATATGCTGGCCGAACAGGAACTTACCAGCCTTGCGGAACCCCTCTTCGAGTCGATCCGCGTGCTTTTTGTAGGCGGCCAGGGGGATGCTGAGCACTGTGGCGCGCGTGCAGATTACGGGCGGTGCGTCCCCGTCAGCGCCCGACGTGACGTGCGTCCTCCGACGGTCGAAGGTGTGGACCAGGGCGAGCGCCTGGAAGAACTCGGTGGCCTGAAGACGGGTCAGGGGGTTCTCCTTCACCGCGATGGACTCGGCCAACCGTTTCGAGCACCCGGCCCATTTTTCCCGCAGCATAAAGCCGGGTTCTTCGCCCGCGTATATTGCCGTGAGCAGTTCAAAGGCGTCGAGCTTCTTGCCGCCAGTGTTAACTTTTTCGAAGACAAGGCAAACAGCTTCCCGGCTGGTACCTTTCCCAAGCTGGATCACCGGCATCTGGTACTGCTTGAATGCGGCCAGCACCTCGTTCTGGAAGTTAAACCAGAATTCCACCTTATCTTTGTTATAGCCCCAGTGCTTGATAAAGCCCATCTGCCACTCGTCGGAATCGAAAATGCAGTTCGTGGGGAACATGCAGAGGGCGTATTCCTGCTCTGGGTTGGAGAGGTCGCGGACGATATCTTTGCCGAAACTCCTCGTTTCGATTTTTGTCTTTTGGATTCCGACAATGGCGTCCATCCGGTCCGCGCCATCGTCCAGCGCCTTCGCCATGTCGATGTAAAAGAAGCGGTCGATCCTTTGCTTCTTGGCATTTATGGTTTCAATCACCTCTTTCCGCATCGTCGTCTGGAAGAGGGAGGTGATCCGCTGCTGTCCGTCGAGCAGCAAGGCGTCCGGTGTAACACCGTTGTTGTTAGCGGGTGCCCCCTCGATCAGGCGTGGCTTAAAGTTCACCTCACCGCCCGTTTGCAAGGTCATCAGAGCGCCGACGGGGAACGACTTCGAAACCGACGCTAGAAGTCCCCGTAGCCCCTCATCGTCCCAAACCCATCCGCGCTGGAAATCGGGCAGTTGCAAGAGCCCGGTACTTGCCTTCTTCAGAATCTCGTCCAGGGGTAGCTTCGTGCTATCAAACGAAACACGGGACATACGCGCTAGCTCCGTCAATGTATGGCGACTCGGATGTGGTCGCGTCAGTTACTCCTCGCGGGTCGCGAACGTCATGTTAACACGTTTCTCGAACGAGGCTGAGATGTGCTCTGTGGGTCGACCGCCGTCCACCTAGTTGCAGCGCATCCGTCGTGTGCGCGGCGTCGCTTCCGGTTGTCCGCTGCACGCACGACTGTTAGCGTGGCTGTAAGCGCTTGACTAAGCGTGCGTATTTTCAAGGGTTAGCCAAACGTGCGAACGCGCGTCGGCTGAAAATCCTGGCTGGGGCGGGAGGATTCGAACCTCCGCGTGGCGGAATCAAAATCCGCTGCCTTACCACTTGGCGACGCCCCAATCCGCCGCCGAAAGGTCCGGCGGAAAGCGCGGCGGACAATAGTTTGCGTCCCGGCGCATCGCAATGGCGAAAAGCCCGATTTTTCCACGGTCGCCGCCCTCCGGCCCGAGGCCGGAAAACCACGTTCGACGCCGGCGGCCTTAAGGTCAGATTGCGGTTGGAAAGGCGCCGCATTGGCGCCGCGCTCGCCGAGCGCGGGGACGCGGTCAACCGCGTCTACAGAACGCGATTCGACGAACCAGCAATGCGCCTGGCTCCGGCCGACCCTTCGGCGCCGGGGCTGGCGTGAGGAGGAGCGGCGGTCAGCCCCGCATGCGCCGGACGTTCAATTTATCGTTTTATCTCAATGGCTTAGGCGAATCTTGAAGCAAAATGTTTCTGGAAAAGGGAAAATGCATAATGCCATGATGATGAGCCGCCGAAACGAGGCAGGGCGATGATGGAACATACCAGTGTTTTAGCGGAACGGGCCACGAGTCGTTCGGCGGCGAGAAAGCGGCGGGAGGCGAAGGCCGCCCTCCGCCAGGTCATCTTCGAGGCGCTGGCGGCCGGATGGTCGGTCGAGCAGATCGCCGAGCTGCGCAAGGTTTCTCCGCGCACGATCCGGCGCGAGGTCGATCGGGCGCTGGCCGAGCGCCGGCTCGATGCGCCGGACCGCTACGTGCATCTGCAGGTCGCCCGGCTGATGAAGGCTTTGCGGCTTGCGGACGCGGCCCTCGACAGCGGAGACCTGAAGGCGATCGGCCCGCTGGTGAAGGTGGTCAACGCGCTCGACCGTTATCACGGGCTCGCAGCGCTCTCGTCTCAGCCCCCCGCGCCGACCGCAGTTCCATGCCCTCCGCCCGCGCCGCCGCTCCAGCTGACCCGGGCGGCGCCGCCGCTCGCCGAGGCCCCCTCGGGGATAGAAGAATGGGTCGCCAATTCCGACGCCCGGCGTTTTGAGATGACCGGGACGGCGCCGGAAATGCAGCGCGTCCCGGTCGATCGCTGCGAGCGCGGCGGGCCTGGTGACGCCGCGGCGGCCGAGGCTGTCGCCGCGCCCACGCCCGGCGCCGGCGAAAGCGAAATCGTGACAGATTTGGGCGCCCAAGACCCTGAAATTACAGCGCCGGCGCCAGAACTGCAGCGTGTCGGGCCCGTGCGCTGCGAGCGCGGCGAGGCCGGCTTTGCGGCGGCGGACGAGCCCGCCGTCGCGCTGTCGCCGCGCCCACGCCTGGCGCAGACGAAAGCGAATCCGGGACGATTTGGGCGCCCAAGGCCCTGATATCATGAGCCCGGCGCCAGAACCGCGGCGCGTCCCTGTCGGGCGGGGTAAAGGGATGTCTGAAAAAAATACCGTTGCCTATCCAGAAGCGTAGGACTGTGCCCGCGGCACTACGTACACGACCTCCGGCGTGTCTCCGTAGTTAAACTCTTCCCTATCGATGGATCCCGACCGACAGTAAATCCACGCAAGGCGCCTGCCAGCGCGCTGAGCTGCTCGTCGCCATCTCGGACCTGCCCGCCCACCGCCCGGGCCTCTTTCAAATTCCCATTCAACGCCAGTGCTTCGGCGAGCTTTGGTAGATAGTAAGAGGGGTCTTTCGCGGTTTTACCGGATAATGTCTGTGCTTAAGCTACAAAAAGTTTTTCTGGACGTGGAAGCGGACCCACTA
>NZ_JBKQOT010000112.1:0-3406 GCF_052145395.1 Roseiarcus sp. | reverse complement strand
CTCTGGTGCTGGCGCTTGGCGTGCCCCACGGCGCGCTCGATACAGTGTTCGCCAGGAACTTGTACGGAGTCTCGGGATTTCGCGGCTGGGCGTTTTTCGGCGCCGCGTATTTTGTCCCCGCCGCAATCGTCGTGGGACTATGGGCCGGCGCCCCGCTGGTTTTTCTTACAGGGTTTCTTGTCGTCTCCCTCGTGCATTTCTCGGGGGACCCCGTTGCTGGAACGCCCTTCATCGTTCGCGTCTTCTACGGCGGAGCGATCATCATTCTCCCCTGTCTGTTTCACTGGGCCGAAGTCAGCCTTATCTTCTCTCTATTGGTCGGGGCGGGTCCCGCTTTGGCCGTCACATCGACGCTCCATGCGGCGGGGTGGCCCTGGCTTTTGGCGACGTTGCTGGCGGCGTCCAGCCGTCTTTTTGCCGATCGCTCTTCGGCGGCCGAGATCGCCGCTGTCGCCCTGCTTGCGGCGCTTGCGCCTCCGCTGATCGCGTTTACGGTCTTCTTTTGTTTGATGCACAGCGCTCGACACGTGTTGCGGACCTTCGACTATTTTGCCGATGTCTCGCCCGGTCTTATGATCGCCTCGGCGGCGGGCTCCACGCGGGCTGGCGACGGCCGGTTGGCTTTGGCTGCGTGGCTCCGCGTTCGATGAAAGACTGGTCCAATTGGTCTTTGTGGGCCTTGCGGCGCTAACTATCCCCCACATGGGGGTAGTCGAACGAGTTCGTATCGCAAGTTGGAAAAGGGTGAGGGCGTCGCAATCGGCCAATGGCGGCTGAGGACAGCCGGAATGGGGGCGAACCTTGCGCCGGCTAATCGATCCGTCGTTTGCCGCGTCGCGCATCGTTTGGGCTTGGATCGCTCGCGTCGCAGAGCGCCCCCTGTTATGCTTGGCGCAAAGGCAGGAGCAACGCTCATGCACCAAATCGCAGCATCATCTGCCATTCGTCGCGCTCTAAAGCGCATATTCCCAGAATTAACTGACACCCCTGAGGGTCTAGCTAAAATTGATCATATGGTGTGGGACATTCTGAAGTCGTTCGAGGAAGAGGGTCTGCGTTTCGTTAGCGAGAGAGAAGGCGAATAAACTGCCAACGGCATAAGCGGCCGCCGGAGATCGGCCCTGCGGCATCGGGGGCTGCGAAGGCTCCAGCGCCGCTAGTGGATCGACTCTAACGCTTGGTGCCCGCGTCTGACGGCGGCGATGATTTTGTCGGGGTCGGCGACCCATTGGAAGTGCTTCGAGTGCGGTTGATGGCGGCCTGGAGGTCGGCGACCGATCGGAAGACGCCGCGTTTGAGACGGCGCTTGGTCAGGATGGCGGATGGCGCGCCAGCCGTTGGCGTACGGCGGGATGCTTGTGAGCCGCGTAGTTGTCGAGGATCGCGTGGGTCGTCTTGCCGCTGGAACCTCGCGCTCGACGGCGTTGAGAAAGCGGATGAACTCCTGATGCCTGTGACGCTGCATGTTGCGGCCGATTACGGTTCCGTCGAGCACGTTCAGCGCGGCGAACAGGGTGGTCATGCCGTGGCGCTTGTAGTCGTGGGTCATGGTCCCGGCGCGGCCCTTCTTCATCGGCAGGCCGGGCTGAGTGCGATCGAGGGCCTGGATCTGGCTTTTTTCGTCGACGCTGAGCAGAAGGCGCGCACCGGGGGGTCGACATAGGGCCGACCACGTCGCGCAGCTTGTCGACGAACTCGGGGTCCTTCGACAGCTTAAACTGCCGGACGCGATGGGGCTGGAGTCCATGCGCGCGCGAGATGCGCTGGACCGAGCTCACGCTGACGCCAACCGCCTCGCCCATCGCCGCGCCAGTCCAATGCGTCGCTTCGCCCGGCGGCGCCTCCATGGTCAGGGCGACGACGCGCGCGGCGATCAAAGGATCGAGCTTAGGGATGCGCGAGGGCCGTGTCTTGTCGCGCAGAAGCCCGTCCACGCCTTCGGCGGCGAAACGCTCCTGCTAGCGCCACACGCAGGTCTTGGATTTGCCGGTCTCCCGCATGATCGCGTTCGTGCCGGCTTCCTCGGCGCTGAGCAAAACGATCTGCGCTCGCCACACGTGCTTTTGCGGCGCGTTTCGGTCTTTGACCAGAGCGCGAAGCCGGTCAAGGTCGGCGGCTGGGATGGAAAAGGAAATGCCGGTTCGCATGCCGCCGACTCGCACGCTGCGAGTCCGCAGGGAATCCCAGTCGGGATTCATACGTCAAATTTCATCCACTAGCAGGCCGTTGAAAAAGTCGCTGGCCAGCGGGCTCGTCCTGTGATTCCTTCGCCTTGGCTTTGGCGGAGGCGAATGGATGCGGGGCGGGGATGAACGGTCGGGGTCGCTGTTTAGCTACGTCGATCTGGGGGCGCGGGTCGGCGAAGATCACCCGCTGCGGACGATCCGGCTGATCGTGAACGAGGCTCTGGCAGCTCTTTCGGTGGAGTTCTCGGCGCTCTACGCCCGGATGGGCCGTCCCTCGATTCCGCCAGAGAAGCTTCTGCGGGCGATGCTTTTGCAGGCGTTCTATTCCATCCGCTCGGAGCGGCAGTTGATGGAGCGGCTGGAGTTCGACCTCCTGTTCCGTTGGTTTGTCGGCCTTGGCGTTGACGATGCGGTGTGGGATCACTCGACGTTCTCCAAGAACCGCGATCGCCTGCTGGAGGGCGACGTCGCCGCCAAGCTTTTGAGCGCGGTGCTGGCGCAACCGCGGGTGAAGCGTCTGCTCAGCACGGATCACTTCTCGGTCGACGGCACGCTGGTCGAGGCCCGGGCGTCGATGAAGAGCTTTCGGCCGAAGGACGGCTCGGGCGAGCCGCCGTCGCCAGGCGGCGGGCGGAACCGCGAAACGGATTTCCACGGCCAGAAGCGCTTCAACGAGACTCACGCCTCGACGACCGATCCGGAGGCGCGGCTTTATCGCAAGGGGCCGGGCAAGGAGGCCAAGCTCTGCTTCATGGGCCATGCGCTGATGGAGAACCGCAACGGCCTCGTCGTCGACGCCTGCCTGACCGAGGCCAACGGCCATGCCGAGCGGATCGCGGCGCTGCACATGATCGAACCGCGCGCCGACCGGTCGAGGCCGATCACGCTCGGCGCCGACAAGGCCTACGACGCCGAGGACTTCGTCAATGAGTTGCGCTCGATGAACGCGACGCCGCACGTGGCGCAGAACACGAGCGGCCGCTCGTCGGCGATTGACGGCCGCACGACGCGGCACCCGGGCTATGCGGTCAGCCAACGCATTCGCAAGCGGATCGAGGAGGCCTTCGGCTGGATCAAGATGGTCGCCGGCCAGGAGCGAACCAAGTTCCGCGGCCGGGAGCGCGTCGGATGGACCTTCACCTTCGCGGCCGCCGCCTACAATCTGGCGCGCCTGCCGAAGCTCCTGGAGGCGACCGCATGAAGGCCCGGGCCGATTGCCG
>NZ_JBKQOT010000111.1:0-19051 GCF_052145395.1 Roseiarcus sp. | reverse complement strand
CAACCTTACCCGTCGCATCGACAGCGTGGACGCGAAAAACCCGCTTGGCCAGATCAAGCCCGACGCGCGTGACAGCCGAGGTATCGATGATAGACTTGCTCACGGACGGCCTCCCTTCCAGATGGCGCTTTCAACGACGACCATCTTGGCACGCTTGATGCCGTTCGGGGCGCCGTCCACCCCATCAGCGATAGCATCCGCGTGGTCTGCCCCGCGGTCGGCGCGGCGCGGCAGATATCCCAGCGCGGACCCGGCGGGTAGGCGCCGACGACCAGGAAATCGCGGCTCGCCTCCAGCCGGCAATGGCCAGTTCCGACCGGCAGCACGATGACGTCGCCGGCGCTGACGTCGACTTCGAGCCCGCCAGGTCCGCCAAGCACGAGCTTCGCCCGGCCTGCCGCGAACGCCAGCGCTTCGTGAGCGGTCGAATGATAGTGATGGGTGTTATAGACGCCGTTGCGCCATTCGGGCGGCCAATTGTTGCGCCGGAACAGGGCCTCGAACGCAGAGGCCAAGTCCCCCTCGCCCAAGTCCTTCTCTCTAAGGCGTACGCCTCGATAGCTGAGAACCGGCAGGCGATCGTTGTTCGGCGTCCAGCCGTTCGGCCGGAGACGGATCGCCTCTGCGCCCTCCGCGAAATCGACCGAAATCGACCGCACGCTCGCCAAGTCTGATCCGTCGGCCATTCTTTCGCACTCCTGGCTGAACGAGATTCGCCCAGAATGCTTGCTGCGTGTGGAGGCAGTAAGGCAGTAAGGCTGACCCTGGCGGGGGGTGTTTAGGCGTGGTAGGCGGCGCATATGCTCGAAGGCCTGCCGCCCAACAACGCCGCCCATCGCCTGACGCTCGTGACCGACGAGCGCCGGGCGCGCGCGGTCGCGGACCTCATCGTCGAGAGCTTTGAGCCGGCCGAGGCGGCCTCGGCCGCGTTCGAGACGGAGGACGCTTGGCCGGGCGGCGGCAAGGCGTGGCTGGTCGAGGCCTATTTCGGCGTCACACCGGACGAGGACGACATCCGCGCCCTGATCGCCGTCGCCGCCGACGAGGAGACCGCGGCCGCGGCGACGTTCGGCCTCACGGAGAAACAAGACTGGGTCGCCAACGCGCTCGCCGGCCTCACGCCCGTGCGCGCCGGGCGCTTTCTGGTCCACGGGAGCCATGACCGGGCGAAGGTCCATTCCAACGACATCGGCATCGAGATCGAGGCGGGCCTCGCCTTTGGCACCGGCCATCACGGCACGACGCGCGGCTGCCTCATGCATTTCGACCGGCTCATCAAGCGCCGCCGCCCTGAGCGCGTTCTCGACGTCGGCTGCGGCGCCGGCGTGCTGGCGATCGCCGCGGCCAAAATCTTGCGGCGAAAAATCTGGCTCGGCGATATCGACCCCGTCGCCGTCGCCGTCGCCAACGCAAACGCGCGCCTGAACGGCGTCGGCGAATATTGCAAGGCCGTCGTCTCGCGCGGCGTGGAGAGCCGGTCCTTGAGCGAAGGCGCGCCGTATGACGTGGTCTTCGCCAACATTCTCGCCAAACCGTTGCGCCTGCTCGCGCCCTCGCTCGCCGCCGTGACCGCACCGGACGGCGACTCCATCGTCTCCGGCCTGCTGCTGGCGGACGTCCCCGGCGTGCTCGCCGGATGGCGGGCGCAGGGTTTTTATCTCGCCGAGCGCATCGACCTCGAAGGCTGGGCGAGCCTGAGGCTCAGGCG
The DNA here is from genome assembly GCF_052145395.1 of Roseiarcus sp. Classification (NCBI taxonomy): domain Bacteria; kingdom Pseudomonadati; phylum Pseudomonadota; class Alphaproteobacteria; order Hyphomicrobiales; family Roseiarcaceae; genus Roseiarcus; species Roseiarcus sp. Next base: position 17,343 of record NZ_JBKQOT010000111.1, on the reverse strand, counting down.
CGCTCTGTAGCTCGGACGAGCGCGCCTACAGAGCCGAGCGCGGCGACCCCGCCAGTCCGAGAAAGACGATCATCGCCCGGTTCAACCGAACCATGTCCTCATCGTCGAGCCTGCCGAGTTTCCGACCCACTTTGGATCTCGGCACGGTCGTGATCTTGTCGATCATGAGCTGAGACGGCGCCAGAAGTCCGTTGCGCTCGTTCGGCTCGATCGACAGGCGGAACAACGGTGCCTCCGTCCGATCGGTCGTGAAGGCGCAAAGCGTTATCGAGTTGGTTGCGTCGAATCTGTCGTCCTGGACGACGACTGCGGGCCGAGGCTTGCTTGTGTAATCCTTGCCGCCCGCGACAGTCCACACTTCGCCGCGCCTCATTCATCGCCCCGGTCCGAAATCGAGTCGATGAAGTCTTGGTCGTCGGCCGCGTGCGCGCTCTGGGCGACGGCGAGCGACTGGCGATGGGCTTCCTCCGCAAAAGCCTGCGCGCGGACGTCGGGGACCCAAATCTGGATCGGACGCAACCCTTGCGCGCGGAGCCGCTCGCGGTACGTTCGTACCTTTTCGCGCGAATTCGTGGGGCGGGCGGGGGCCATGGCTCATCTCCGTTGTTACATGGAACTAGGGCGGTTGGTTCGCTTGCGCAAGGACCGCACGTCCGCTGGGAGCGAGTGGGCGCGCGGTTCGTTGGGCGGACCACAACGAGGGTCGGGCGAGCCTGCGTGTATAGCACTTCAGCCTTGCCGCCGCCGCGCTCCTGTCGCACGACTGTCACGCAACGCCCGGCAGAGTGGGCGGCCGAGAGGGATGACGGGAGAGGCGCGATGTCCAAAATACCGGCCGGAGTCGGTCCAAAATTGCCGCAGATCGTCGTTTTGTTCGGCGCCACGGGCGACCTGTCGCAGCGCAAGCTCCTGCCCGGGCTTTTTCACCTCATCACGGCGGGCTTCATCCCCAGGTGCCGAATCATCGGCGTCTCGCTCGACGACATCACGACGGACGACTTCCGCGCGCTCGCCCGCAAGGCGACCGCCATGCATCACGACCACCCGCCGGCCGAAAGCGATTGGCCGGCGCTCGACGCGGCGCTCGACTACGTCCCGATCAAAGAGGGCGCCAAGGCTCTCGCCGCGGCGGTCGAGCGGGCGGCGTCCGCGCTCGGCGGGAAATTTCAGCTGATCCACTATCTCAGCGTGCCGCCAAGCGCGGCGCTGCCGGCGCTCAGGATGGTGCAGGAGGCCGGTCTCGCCTCCGGCTCCCGCATCATCATGGAGAAGCCGTTCGGCCACGACCTCGAAAGCGCGGTCGCGCTCAACGCCGAGCTGCACAATGTCTTTTCCGAGGACCAGATCTTCCGCATCGACCATTTCCTCGGCAAGGAGCCGGCGCAGAACATCCTCGCCTTCCGCTTCGCCAACGGCCTGTTCGAGCCGATCTGGAACCGCAACTTCATCGACCACGTCCAGATCGACGTTCCCGAGACGCTCGAGATCGGCAATCGCATCGGCTTCTACGAGCAGACCGGCGCCTATCGCGACATGGTCGTGACCCACCTGTTTCAGATCCTCGGCTTCGTCGCGATGGAGCCGCCGACCTCGCTGGCGCCGGACCCGATCAGCGAGGAAAAGAACAAGGTGTTCCGCTCGCTGATGCCGATCGACCCGGCCCATGTCGTGCGCGGGCAGTACATCGGCTACCGCAAGGAAAAGGGCGTCGATCCGGAATCGGACTCGGAGACCTTCATCGCCCTCAAGTGCCGGATCGACAATTGGCGCTGGGCGGGCGTCCCCTTCTACCTGCGCACCGGCAAGCGCATGGCGCAGGGCCAGCGGATCATCTCGATCGCCTTCAAGGAGCCGCCGCGCAGCATGTTTCCGGAGGATTCCGGCCTCGGCTTCCAGGGACCGGACCACCTGACCTTCGATCTCGCCGACCAGTCGCGCGTGTCGCTGTCTTTCTATGGCAAGAAGCCGGGTCCGGGCATGCGGCTCGCCAAGCAGAGCCTGCAATTCCACTTGCACGACACCGGGCTTGGCGACGACGTGCTGGAGGCCTACGAGCGGCTCATCCTCGACGCGATGCGCGGCGATCACACGCTGTTCTGCACCGCCGACGGCATCGAGCGCCTGTGGGCCGTCTCGACCCGCCTGCTCGACAATCCGCCGCCGGTCCGCGTCTACGCGCCGGGCTCCTGGGGGCCGCAGTCGATCTATCAGCTGATCGCGCCGCACTCCTGGCGCATGCCGTTCGAGCGCGAGTGGCGCGACCCCGATGAGTTCGGCGCCTGACGGGGATGACCGATCCTCGCGCCGCGTGGTAGAGGCGGCGCGATGTCCGATCTCTCCCTCCTGCTTGAACCCGAAACGCCTGACGACGCCGCAGCCATCGAGCATCTCAACGAGCGCGTGTTTGGCCCCGGCCGCTTCGCCCGCTCCGCCTATCGAGTCCGTGAGCAGGCGGACCCCGATCCCGCGCTCTGCTTCGTCGCGCGGGTCGGCACGCTGCTGGTCGGCGCGAACGCCATGACGCCGATCACCATCGGCAGCCAGCCTGCGCTTCTGCTGGGGCCGCTGATCGTCGAGCCGGTCTTCCGTAGTCAGGGCATCGGGGAGGCCCTCGTCACGCGCTCGCTGGAGGCGGCGAAGTGCGCGGGCTGGAAGCTGGTCATTCTGGTCGGCGACGAGCCTTATTATGCGCGCATGGGCTTCAAGCCGGTCCCGCCTGGCCGCGTCACCCTGCCGGGGCCGGTCGACCCGGCGCGCCTCCTCTATTGCGAGCTCGAACCTGACGCCCTGGAGCAGGCGCAAGGCGAGGCGCGCGGCGGCTGAACCAGGAGCGATGCGAACGAATCGCGTCTCGCTGACCTATCGGGGCGTAATCTTGACTATTTTGATAGAAAAACTCTCAAGCGCCGTTTCGCCGCATTGTCGCGGCCGAGAATCAATGATTTTGTGAACTCCGAGTCGGGGACGCTTACCTCGAGCCTCCCCGAGCGCGGAGCGGGATTTGGACATTGTCGAATTGCCGCCCCTCGGCCGCCGGGTCGAGGGGCCGACGATTGCGCTGGCGATCGTCATCTACGGGTGGTGGGGTCTGACGACCTGGTTCTGGCGGGACTTGCCGGTCTGGGCGCTCGTCCCGCTCGGCGCCTGGGTCATCGCCTGGCAGATGAACCTGCAGCATGAGGTGATTCACGGCCACCCGACGCCGTGGCGCGCGGTCAATGAGGCGATCGGCGTCTGGCCGCTCTCGCTCTGGCTGCCCTTCTCCAGCTACCGAGCAACCCATCTCCGCCATCATCAGGACGCCAACCTGACCGATCCGTTCGAGGACCCCGAAAGCTACTACTGGACCCTGACGGGACTGCGCGACCTCGGGTCGGCAGGGCGCGCGCTTGTCTCAGCGCAATCGACGCTCGTCGGGCGAATTCTTCTCGGTCCGGCCTGGATGATTGGGCGCTTCGTCTTCGACCTCCTCCGCGACGCCTGGCTCGGCCGGAACGACGCGCGGCGCGTAATTCTCCGGCACGCCGTCCAGTGCGTTCCCGTGCTTGTCTGGGTGATCGGCGTCTGCCGCATGCCGCTCTGGCTCTATGTCGCGGCCTTCGTCTATCCCGGCATGAGTCTCGCGATGGTCCGCTCCTTTGCCGAGCACCGCGCCGCGGGCGAGCCGGAGAAGCGCACCGCGATCGTCGAGAACGCTCCCGTTCTCGGGCTCCTGTTCCTCAACAACAATTTGCACGTCGCCCATCACCTGCGCGGCGGGCTGCCGTGGTATCAGATCCCGGCGTTCTACCGGCTGAACCGCGAGGCGCTGATCCAGCGCAACGGCGGGCTCGTCTACGACGGCTATCTCGACGTCTTCCGGCGGTACGGGCACACTCCGCACGACCGTCTCGTTCATCCCGACTGGACCGGCCGGGCCGTATGAGCGGGAGCGCGCCGGTCGCGGCGCTGCCGATGTACGACTTCCCCGAGATTGCCGCCGCCAACGACGCGCTGTGGCGGCGGATCTCGGCGGGCCTGCGGTCCCGGGGGGTGGAGGCGCCGGCGGCGCTCGCGCGCGGGCGCGACCTGACGGACCTGTGGCGCGACCCCGGCCTGGTGTTCGGCCAGACTTGCGGCTACCCGTATGCGACGGCGCTCCGCGGCGCCGTCGTCCTGGTCGCGACGCCTGAATACGCCTTTCCCGGTTGCGACGGCGCTGACCATCGCAGCTTTATCGTCCGCGCGGCCAATGATCCGCGCCGTGCGCTTCAGGACTTTCGCGGCGCGGTTGCGGCAGTCAATTCGCGGGACAGCAACAGCGGCATGAACCTGTTCCGAGCCACGATCGCCCCGCTCGCGAATGGGCGTCTGTTCTTCTCCGACGTCATCGTCACCGGCGCGCATGAGGCGAGTCTCGCGGCGGTGGCCCAAGGACGCGCGGACCTGGCCGCTGTCGACTGCGTCACCTTCGGCCTTCTCGCGCGCTTTCGACCGCAGCTTGTCGCAAGCGTCGCCATCGTGGCCGAAAGCCTACCGTCTCCCGGCTTGCCGTTCATCTTGAGCGCGCGCTTGCCCGATTCGACGCTCGCCGCCGTGCGCGCCGTCTTGTTCGATGCGCTGGCCGACCCGGGACTCGCCGACGCACGCGCCACGCTGGGACTCAAGGCGGCGCACGTCCTAACAGCGCAGGACTACGAGCGCGTGCTCGACTACGAGCGGGGAGCGACGGCGGCGCTGTATTCGAACCTCGCCTGATCTCTTCGTCTACGACAGCTACGCCCGCCACGCGAAGCTGGGAGGCAGGCGAGGGGCTGCCCCGAACGCTTCAAAAAATGCGCGAGACAGTCCCATCCGTCTGCTTTGCGCCGCCTTTGCGACTGGGACTAGTAGCCGCAACGAGCACTCTGCCTGGCTCTGCAACCGTCGAGGATACCGTCACCTCCCGAGGCCTTTCGTGATCAGGTTCGAAAGCGCCTGGTACGATTGAACCCGATCGCCGCGATCGGTCATTATCAGCCGTCCGCAGCGAGTTCTGTACGCAGCACGACGTCATGTCGCAGCAAATTTACCGGCGGGCCAAGGATCCGCTGTCAGCGGGCGCGACACGACATCACGACGGTGACGGCGGGGTTCATGTGCGCCCGCCATAATGCCGAATTCGAAGGCAAAGGCCCTGGGCGAAGGCAATCGCGACTATGCCGAGTAAGCCCCGCGTCGCCGACGATCGGAGAGTCGTCGTCGAGAACGCCTATGGCGTGCCTCAATCGACCAACTGCGGCTGCTTGAGCCCGAGGGCCTTCGCCACCCCGGCCCCGTATGCCGGATCGGCGCGCGTGCAATTGTCGACGTGCCGCTGCTTGATGTGCAGCTCGGCGTCACCCATCGCCCGCGCCGTGTTCTCGAACAGCATCTGCCGCTGTTGCGCCGTCATCTTCCGAAACAGATTTCCGGGCTGTTCCCAATGGTCGTCGTCAACGCGGTGATCCCAATGCCCTGCGGCCCCCTCTATCGGCAACATAGGCTCGAGGAAATGCGGTTGGTCTGCCCACAGGCCCTCGCTGTTGGGATGATAGCTGAGCGCGCCGCCGAGATTGCCATCGACTCGCATCTTGCCGTCGCGATGATAACTTTGAAACGGACATTTGGGAGCGTTCACAGGGATCTGGTTGAAATTGACTCCAAGCCGATACCGCTGCGTATCACCGTAGGAGAACAAGCGCCCTTGCAGCACCTTGTCGGGCGAAAAGCCAATTCCCGGCACGACGTTGGCCGGCGAGAAGGCTGCCTGCTCCACCTCGGCGAAATAGTTGGCTGGATAGCGGTTCAGCTCCATCACTCCGACCTCGATCAACGGATAGTCGGCCTTAGGCCAAACCTTTGTGAGATCGAACGGATTGTGCTTATGGCTTCGCGCTTGATCCTCGGTCATGACCTGAATGAAAAGCGTCCAGCGGGGAAAGTCGCCTGAATCGATGGCTGTGAGCAGATCCCGCCCATGGCTCTCGCGGTCCGAGGCGATAAGAGATTCCGCTTCCGCGTCCGTCAGATTCTGGATTCCTTGTTGCGTGCGGAAATGGAATTTGACCCACACACGCGCATTGTCGGCATTGATCATCGAGAACGTGTGGCTGCCGAACAAGTGCATGTGGCGGAACGATTTTGGAATGCCGCGGTCGGACATGACAATGGTCACCTGATGCAGCGCCTCCGGCAGGAGGCTCCAAAAATCCCAATTGTTGTTCGCGCTTCGGAGTCCAGTCCGCGGGTCGCGCTTGATGGCATGGTTCAGATCCGGAAATCTCAGGGGATCGCGGAAGAAGAACACCGGAGTGTTGTTGCCCACGATGTCCCAGTTGCCCTCCTCGGTGTAGAACTTGATGGCGGTTCCCCGAATGTCTCGCTCGGCATCGGCGGCGCCGCGCTCGCCGGCGACGGTCGAGAAGCGTACGAACATCGGCGTCTTCTTACCGACCTCATTAAATATCTTCGCCCGGGTGTAGCGCGTAATGTTCCGGGTGACCGTGAAGGTCCCGTGCGCGCCCCAACCCTTTGCATGCATGCGGCGTTCCGGAATGACTTCGCGGTCGAACTGCGCCAGCTTCTCAATCAGCCAGATGTCTTGGAGCAGTGAAGGGCCGCGCGGGCCAGCGGTCTGAATGTTGGTGTTGTCGGCGACAGGGGCGCCGGTGGCGTTGGTGAATTTCGAATCGGTGGACATGATGAGCTCCGAAGTTTTGGATGGACGGCGTTGTTTTGTGCGCTCAACTGCTCAAGCGGCCTGACGCCTTGGCGACGCGGGTCGGGCGCGCCTGCCGTCACCCCTGCCACGCGGATTCACGGATCACGCTGCAAAAGTTGCGTCGTTTGAAGCTCGGATCTTTGTCTGCGAGCACGTCCGCGTTGACGGTGCCAAATGTCGTTTCTGGCTTGTGCCCGAAACCATCGTAGAAGGCCTGGATGATGTCTTCCTTGAAGCTAGCGCTGCGAGGGTGGGCATGGACGACCGCCTCGCGCTCCGCTTGGGTGTAATCGGCATAGGCGAATCCCAGCACGTCCATTTCGACACCCGCGGTGACCAGCGCGACGACCGGGTGCATATGGGGCGGAATCCCAGGCGTGGTGTGCAGCGCGATCGCTGTCCAAACCGTGTCGACGTCCTGCTGGGGGATGCCTCGGCTACGCAAGAAGTCGCGCGCGGCGTTGGCGCCGTCGACCTCGAAGCGATCGTGCTCGCTGCGGTGCTGGTGAGTGAGACCCATGTCATGAAACATCGCTCCCGCGTAGAGCAGCTCAGGATCGAACCGTAGCCCCTTACGCCTGCCCGCCAGCGCGCCCCAGTGGTAAACGCGGCTTGAATGATGAAAGAGAAGCGGAGATTCCGTGTCCCTCACCAGCTCGGTTATTTCACGAGCAATCTTGCTGTCGGGGATGGAAACCTCGTTCACTGCGGTCGCCATTGGGTGTTCTCCTGTTGGACGATTCCTCAAGTCAGCTTCGATTCGCTCGATAGTCTGGTCGCTTCTTGAATGATGGTCCTGCAAACCGGAAACGACTTCATCGGTCAGGTCTAGAGGAAGTAACTTGTATTGTCTGTCAGTATTACTGCCCGTTCCTACACGATATCTTTAGTGTGAGCAAACCAAGACTTCCAGCAAGACAAGGTAGGATTTGAACATAAATTGGTTCTTAGCACCCTATACCTTGGTATAGCGGCGACGAAAACGCCATAGGCGACATGTTCGCCTGAGATAGGGCGAGCCGTCTCACAGTATGCAGGCTAATCGAGCGCCGGGGGTTCCGCCGCCGACCCTCATGCATAGCAGACGGGTCTTGGACAAAGCTGTCACATATATCGATTTTGACGTGCACAAGGACACGATCACGGTCGCGCTTGCCGAGGCGGGTGGGCATAAGGACGTGACCCACACATGCCGCGATCCGTCCTGATGCAGCATCATGCCGCGCATCGGCCGGCGCGGCCGCTTCTTGCGGTGCGCGGAGCGCTTGGGCGCGGGCCTGACCAGACCCGCCCGGTGCAGATGCAGCTTCGTCACCGTGTCGCCGAGCGTGTAACTGTGCCGCTTGGTCAGCACGGGTCTGGCAGCCTCAGGGCGGGCCGAAGACGATCGCAGCGGCGTCGGAAGTTCACCGCGTTTCCGGCGCGGATGGTCTCGTAAGAGGCCAGACGCCGAGGCCCAGCGTCGGACTGTGTGGTAATTACCTACTGCCGGGGCCCACGGAACTGCGCTATGGTGGGGCGGAAGCGGCGCGGTCACGGGGGGTGCGGCCGGCCGAGCTCGCCCCAAAGCCGGGCGCCGGGAGGAACGATGGTCGAAATCTTCTCGCGCGGCGATGGCCCGCGCCCCCAGGACGTTCGACTGAAAGCGCTTCTCGACCAGAACCGCCCCACGATTGAGAAAATCGCGGACCACTTGACGCAGGGCGGCTATTCCGCCCGCAAGAGAGTGAAGGCGCCCGCGCCGAGGCTCTCGGAGAAGACGATCGTTCATGCGGTCGGCGGGTTCAGTTCCGGTGGGACAGTCGAGCCGCGACCCGTCGTCCGCGCCACCCTGAACGGCCGCGTCGTTGTCGTCGACGACAACTCCGGGCGGCAGCTTCACCACCTCGGCGAAATTCGACGGCGCCCCAGCGAGATCGTCTTTTGTCTCGCCAGCTCCGAGAACGGGTTCTTCGCTCCATTGCCGGACGAGATTCTCGACACGCTCGCCGACCTCGACCAGGCGCTGCTCGCGTCGGACGGCGGCGAGGAAGCCCTCGTCGGCGAACTTGCTTCGCGCTTGGGATTCGAATGATCGCGCCGCACGGCCGTTGCGGGGCGGAGGACTCGTGCGGGGCGGAGGACGCGTGAACGCTAAGACACAGCAAGACCACGAACGACCGGGGCTCCCGGTCTCGATCCATGAACCGCCCGATCCGGCCGCCGCATGACGCGACCAGCCTTCGGGCCCGGGGTCCAGCAAATGTCTTACGATGAACATTCGACAATGGACGCCTGGGAGGATTTCGTCGGCGGAGGATCCGGGCGTCGAGGCGCGGCGGTTCGCTCGGTCATCGAGAGCTCCTGGCGCCGCAGCCTCGATGGCGGAATCGACGCGAACGGATCGGCCGCGCCCATCAACCAGGACCGCGAGCAGATCGGCGATCTCATTCGCAAGAACGCTGATTTGATCGCCGCCGCGCGCCCCTGCTTCACGACAGTCGCTAAAATGGTGGAAGGCACCGCCGCGATGATCGTGCTGACCGACGGCGAAGGCGTGCTCGTGGAAGCCCTCGGCGACAGGGCGACCTTGCATGCCGGAGCCGACATCCATCTGACCGTGGGCGGCATGTGGGGCGAGGGCGCGGCCGGGACGAACGGCATCGGCACCGCCCTTGCGGCGGGCGAGCCGGTCTTCGTACACGCGGCGGAGCACTTCTGCGCCGGAATCAAAGGCTGGACCTGCGCTGGCGCCCCGATTCGGGATCCGCTCGATGGTTCGGTGATCGGCGTGTTCGACCTTTCCGGCCATTCGGGGATCTTCAGGCCTCACAACACGATCTTCGTCGCGGCGATCGCGCGCGAGATCGAGCAGGAGCTTGCCCAGAGGCAGCGTGAGGAGCGCACCCGCCTTCTCGAAGCGTTCATTGCGAATGCTCCCGGATATGGCGGTCGCGACGGCCTGGTCATCGTCGACAGGCGCGGCCGCGCGACCTATGTGAACAACATGCCGGCCCCGACGGTCGAACGGGGCGAAAAGCGGCCGCTCGTCGCCTGCGGAGACAAGATTCTCGAAGGGCCCCTGACGGACCTCATGAAGGCGCAAGGAAGCGCCTTCCCCGACGCGCTGTTACGCCTCTGCCATTTCCGTCCGCTTCGACTCGACGGCGAGATCCGGGGCGCGGCGCTGGTGTTCCCGTCCAGTCCTTCGGCCGCGCGGCCGACCCGGCCGGTCTCCGCTCCTCGGCGGCTGGAAAAGGCCGCGGACGGCATCGTCGGCGAATGCGACGCCTTGCGCGCGGCGATCGACGTCGCTCGCCGCGTCGCGCGCTCCGAACCGGAAATCGCGCTCCTGATCGAGGGCGAGACGGGCGTCGGCAAGGAGCTGTTCGCCCGCCTCGTCCATCATGAGAGCGACCGCAGGCAAGGACCGTTCGTCGCGCTCAATTGCGGCGCGATTACGCGCGAACTGTTCGGCAGCGAAATCTTCGGCCACGTTGGCGGCGCCTTCACGGGGTCGTCGAAGGAGGGCAAGGCAGGCGTGTTCGAACTGGCCAACGGAGGGGTGCTCAGTCTCGACGAGATCGGCGAGATGCCGCTCGACATTCAGCCGTTCCTGTTGCGCGTCCTCGAGGAACGGATGGTGCGGCGGATCGGCGACACGCGCGAGCGGCCGGTCGATGTTCGGCTGATCGCGTCCACTAACCGCGACCTGCTGAAGGAGGTCGAGGCCGGACGGTTCCGCAGCGATCTTTTCTACCGGATCAGCATGGTGTCGATTCAGGTTCCGCCGCTCAGGGAGCGCCGCGACGACATCCCGCTCCTCGTCGCCTACTACAACGAGAAACTCGCCGCACAGACGGGCCGACCGGCGCTCGAGTTCACCGCCGACGCGATCGGCGCGCTCAAGGCCTACCGGTGGCCGGGTAACGTGCGGGAGCTGAGAAATCTCGTGTCGCGCCTGTGCCTTCTCGCGAGCGCGCCGCTCGTCCGCCTGGAGGACCTCCCTCAGGACGTCCGCGGCGAGCCGCTGCCGCCCTGTGTCATCGGCGGGGCCTGCCCGATGGAGGACGGCAAGCCCACAATGGGCCTCGGCAAGGCGGAGCGCCAGGCGGTCATGGAGGCGCTCGCGGCCGAACGCGGAAACCTGAGCAAGGTCGCGCAGAGGCTGGGCATCTCGAGGCCGACCCTCTACCGCAAGATCCAGCTTTACGGCATCCAAACCCAGCGCAGCTTCAGCTGAGGGCCGCCGCCCGCGTGCGGCCCGGCGAGGGCGAACGCTGGAGCGTTCGAGACGGCAAGCCCAGCCCCGCTGGCGCCACAGTCCAACAAGAACGGCGGGCCCCATAAAAGCTAGACAAGGACAGAGGCTGCGTCCCACATCAGTTTGGCGTCGATCAGGAACGTGAGGACGAGAATGATCGCATAGAAACGGTCGCTTGAAACGCGAGGGACGAGCCATACCCCACAAAGCGCCGAGACAATCGCAACGGGCGTCAATCCAGTGGAGGCAATCAGATTTTGTCGGCTGAAGGTCGACGCGGCGATCCGGGGGAACGAGGGGCGGGCCTCACGTTCTGCTGGATCGCCACGCCGCTGCACGGCTCGCGATGACGCCTCCGTGGGCGCCCAATTTAGCTTTAGCAGTTACCGAGCCCGTCGCCTGAGACGCCGCCCTTGCCTGCCCTATCCTTAGGGCCGGCCGAGCTTCTCGGCGCCGCCGCCGCGCGACGGACCCGCGGTCGGATCTTCCGCTTCGGTGAAGTCGCCGACCAGCGTCTCGGTGGTCAGAATCAGGGTCGCGACCGAGGCCGCGTTGGCCAGCGCCGTCGACGTCACGCGCACCGGGTCCACGACGCCGGCCTCGAACATGTCCTGGAACCGGCCAATCGCGGCGTTGTAGCCTGTTCCCTCGGGAAGGCGGCTCGCCTCGGCGACGACGGAGTCGCCGTCGGCGCCGGCGTTGGTCACGATTCTCCATAAGGGGCGCTTCAACGCCAGTTGCACCAGGCGCGCGCCTTCGGCGACGTCGCTCTTGGCGTCTGCGATCACCGGCTCGAGCGTGGGGGCGACATGGGCGAGCGCGGCGCCGCCGCCCGCCACGACCCCGTCCTCCGCCGCAGCGCGCACGGCGTGAAGCGCGTCTTCGATCAGTTGGGCGGTCCGCTTCTGCTCGACCGGCGTGACGCCGCCCGCGTAGACCACAGCGGCACCGCCCGACAGCTTCGCCAAGCGCTCACGCAGCTTGTCCTGCTCAATGTTGGGCGGGGCGTTCTCGAACAGGCGCTCGACCTGGACGCGCCGCGCGCGGATCGCCGCAGCGTCGCCTTCGCCCTGCAGAATCGTGGTATGGCTTGCGCTCGTCTTCACCCGCGCCGCGCCGCCGAGGTCGGCTTCCGTGACGGCCTCGACCCGTCCGCCGAGATCCCGCGCGATGACCCGGCCGCCGGTCAGAATGGCCAGGTCCTCGAGCAGCGCCTTGCGCCAATGGCCGTATTCCGGCGGATGAACGATGAGGTAGCGGCCGGCCGCTCCGCCGCCGAGCAGGTTCGCCACGACCTCGGGCGAGACTTCCTCGGCGATCACGAGCAGGGGGCGCCCCGCGCGGCTCGCGATCGCGCGCGCCGGCTCCAGCGACGCCGGATCCTTGATCTTGAGGTCCGTCATCAGGATCAGCGGGCGCTCGAGCACCGCCGTCATCGTCTCCTGATCGGTCACCATGTGGTGCGAAAGGTATCCGCGGTCGAACGACATCCCCTCGACGACGTCGAGCGTCGTCTCCGTCGTGAGGCCGAACTCGGTCGTGATCACGCCCTTGTCGCCGACCAGCGAAAAGGCCTTGGCGACCAGCGCGCCGAGCTTCGGATCCGTCGCGGCGACGGTCGCGACCGAGGCCAGCGTCGCCTCGTCGCTCGCCGGCCGCGCCGCCGCCTTGAGGCCGGCGAGCGCCTTCGCGACGGCGAGGTCGATGCCCCGGCAGAGGTCGATCGGCTTCACGCCGCGATCAAGAGCCTCGACGCCACCCTGAACCAGCGCGTTCGCCAGAACGATCGCCGTGGTCGTTCCGTCGCCGGCCACCGCGTTGGTCTGCATGGACACTTCGCGCACGACCTGCGCGCCCATGTTCTCGAAGCGCTCGGGCAGCTCGATCTCGGCCGCGATCGACACGCCGTCGCGGGTGACGATCGGCGTGCCGATTGGCCGGTCGATCATCGCATTCATCCCCTTGGGGCCGAGCGTCGGCTCGACCGCGGCGGCGAGCCGCGCCACTCCGCGCGCGAGCGCCTGACGAGCCGCCGAATTGTGAAGCAGGACCTTGGGCATGGCGTCTCCATCGCCTCTCGCGAGGCCGTTCGGTTTTCAACATAAAACAGGCTTGCGCCAGAGAACCCTCACCCTGCGGCCTTCGGCCGCTTCCCTCTCCCCGCGAGAGAGGGGAATCCCTTCCCCCTCGGGGGAAGGTAGCCCGAAGGGCCGGATGAGGGCCTGCCGCGCGTCTCGATCGAGCGTCCTCTCGTTTCAGCTTTGAGCGGCTCGGCGCCGTTCCAGAGCGGAAGCGTCAGGGCGCGGCTCGGCGGGAATGAAATCGACAAGCGTCAGTTCGCCGTCGGCCGCCGCCTTCTCGCGATAGCGCGCCTGCTTCAGGCCCCGGCAGAGCGCGCCGTTGAACTCCATGTTGATGCGGACGGCGCGCAGCTTGCCGAGATAATCCGGCAGTTCAGCCGCGCTGAGCGGGGCGCCCTCCCAGGCGACGAACGCCGCAGCATCGTCCGCGGCTCGCGGGAAGCGGGCCCGCATCGCGTCGAGATAGCGCGTGAGCCGGACCGTCAGCTCCGGTCCGACACTCGCCTTGTCCAACGTCCCGCAGTCGAGCGCCAAAATGTCGTCGTCCGCCCAGCCCGCTTCGCGGAGACCCACGAGAGCCGCCTCCTGCCGTCGCTGGAACGCCTTCCGGAGAAAGGTCTCGCGCAGTTGAGCGAGGTCGTCGAGCGGCGACAGGGAGTCGAAGATCTCGGCGAAGGGCTTCCCCTCGGCGATCCCCTTGTTCACCTCGTCGGCGAACAGGTGATCGTGCAGCGTGATATGGAACCGCGGGCGCCAGGGCAGCGATTCCAGCGCCTCGCGCAAGCCGTCCAGCATCAGGAACGCGAAGTTCGGCGAGCACCAGTAGGTCGGCAAGCGGAAGTCGAGCTCGACCGAACCGTCGTCCGCGACCTCGATTTTCTCGACAAACCCCATGTCGGTGACCGGTTCGTCGAGCTCGGGATCGTGCACCCGGGCGACGACGCGCCATACTTCCGCGGTCCGACCGCTCCTGACGCTGAACGGCTCCATGGGCCTACTCCGCCGCGAGCGCGACCGGCGACTTGGCGAGCGCGGCCTTTTTCTTGGCGACGTCGATGTTGTAGAGCTTTGCGGCGTTGAGTCCGAGGATCTTCTCCTTGACCTCGGCGTTCAGCTCGACGCCGCGCTCCTTGCGGATGTCGTCGGGAAGCTCGAAGGCCCAGAACTCCTCGACGAGCCAGCGCGGCGTCCAGATCGCATAGTCGGAACCGAACAGGATCTTGTCGGGGCCGATCCAATACAAGAGCTCCGCGATCACCTCGGCGAAATAACGCGGCCGGTTGTGGATGAACGGCAACGCCACGGCGAGGCCGCCATAGACATTGGTCTCCTGCACCGCGACCCAGCAGAAGTCGTCGAGGCGCGGCAACCCGCAGTGCTCGACGATCCAGTTGAGATTCTGGAAGTCGGTCGCCGCATGGTCGACGTCGTGGACGTCGAAAGCGTCCTTGTTCAAGGGGATGATCGTCGGCCCCTTGTGCACGTGCACGTTCTTGATGCCGAGCTTCTCGCACAGCTCGAAGCAGCGATAGGCGTCGGGGTCGTTCAGCCGCCAGCCCTTGGACGCGCCGTTCCACTCGGCCGTGTAGAGCTTCACGCCTTTGATGTCGTAGGTTTCCTTCATGTAGTGGATGTATTCGAGCGCCTTCTCGCCGTCGCGGGGATCGAAGGCGCCGTTGACGATGAACCGCTCAGGATAGCGCTTGGCGACGCTGGCGTTGCGCTCGATGGTGTTGAAGCCGTTCTTGTAGAAGTCGCTAAGGTAGGTCGACTGCAGGATCGCGACGTCATCCGGCCCGTCGACGAACAGGTCGTGATAGAGATTGTCGGCGCTGTACTTTTCGAACTTTTCCTTCGCCCAGTACTGCTCCTTGGGGCTCAGGAACGTGTGATACCCGTAGAAGCACTCGATGAACTGTTTGCCGTGGATGTTGCTCTGGTTTTCCGGGCTGCCGTCCCAGAAGTGGGTGTGGCCATCGACGACGAAAATCTCTTTGCCTTGCGGCGTCTTGAACATGGTTTCCTCCAGCTGCTTTGAGGCGATGAGGCCCGCCGGGCGGAGTGGCGGCGGCTCGCGCCGCCCGGCGGATTGGCGGCGCCGCCGCCTAGATGTATTCGAAGACGTCCTCCATGTTGCCGAACAGAACCACGGTGTTGTCGTCGACGCGAACCATGCGGCCGTAGTGGGTCGAGGTGTTCACTTCGAAGATCGAGGCCGTCATCTCGCGGCCGAGGTATTCGGAAATCTCGTCCATCTTGAAAACGAGCTTGCCTTCGCCGTCGATGCGGATCAGCGCCGGTTGATAGGTGACGCTGACGTCGTCTTTCTTGCCCATGAACTCGGCGATCGCTCGCGCCTCGACCGAATCGTTCATGGTCACCCCGCACTGGTGAGAGATGGTGTCGTTGAAGTCGAGATCCTTCATCGCCTTGAAGATGTTTTGATGATGCGAGGCGTCGCGCGCGCTCGTGGTCGTGGCGGTCATTGGCTTTTCTCCCTTATTGCCTGAGGCCCAGTTCGCTCAGGATCTGACCGAAGCGCTCGTGCGACTTCGACCGCGCGTCCTGGAACGAGACCGGTTTTGAATGCGGCTTCGACCACAGCGGCTGAAGCTGGCTCGCCGCCTTCTCGGCGAGATCGGCGTGCTTGCTGAGCCAGCGCTGGAACAGCGCGCGGTTCTCGTTGGCGTGGGACGGATCGTTGGCGAGCAGGTAGATCAGGTCGACGGTGTTGGCGAGGTTGCGCTCGTAGTCCGCCTCCGCAGCCGAAATGACGGAGGGCGTCATTGAGTCCTTGTTTGCCGAACCGACCGGAATGAAGAAGCCGGAACGGACGAGCTCGCCGATCAGCGGCTCGAACGCGACGTTGATGGCGAAATACTGCTCGAGATAGTCGGTGGCGCCCATGATCGTTTCGACCGCGGTCCGCACGCCCTGCCAGATCGGATCCTCGAGCCAGGTTGTCTTGCCCGCCTCGTCCTTCCAACCCGGGATGTCGAGACCGATCTCGGCGAGATAGAGCGTGAGGTCCTGAGCGAGCCTGAGCTTGTAGGACGAGTTCGTCAGCGTGGCGTTGTTGATCATCTGGGTGTAGCCGTAGCGCTGCGCCTGCATGAGCGCGGTGCCCAGGCCGAACTCCGCATGCTTCCAGGCGCCGAGGTCGTTCTGGAGGACGGCGACCCAGGCTTTGTCGAAGGCTTTCGGGACGCCGGCCCTGCGGCCGTTGGCGATCACGCCCTGCACCATCGTCTCGATCTTCGATTGGCGCTGGTAGTGGGTGCGCTCCCATTCCTGATCCGGCGCGCGGAAGGCGTGCCAGTTCGAGCTCTTCGCCTCTGTCGCGTCCTTGACATACGCGCCCTTGCCGTCGGCGAAATTGATGATCCAGCTCTGGATGAGATAGCGCTCGGGATCCGGCTGCACGTCGACGGTCACGTCCTCGTAATGCGTCGCCCTCTGGCCGCGGGGCTCGAAATAGTGGAACCGACGGCTGTCGGAATCGGAGAATGTCGCGGCGCCCGCGGCGCCGGAACCGACTGAACTCGAAGTAGCGACCATCGCGTCAACTCCCTTTCTCTTGTTTTGCCTCGGGTTGCTCTCTTTGGGGCTCTCTCCGAAAACTCCGTCAGGGACTGGACGAAGCGCCGGCAGAGGTCGTGAATCGGTCGAAGAAGACGCGCTCGGATTCGAACCCGTTCATGAACAGAACGGGCTGCAGCGCGTCGATCATGGGGGGCGGCCCGCAGGCGTAGACGTCGCCCTGGCCGTCGATGGCGAGCTCCCTCAGCCGCGCGTTGACGCGCTCGTGCACGAAGCCGCGCTCGCCCTGCCAGCTCGCGTCGTCGTCGGCGTGCGAGAGCACGGGAACGAACTCGATCTCCGGATGCGCCGCTTTGAGCGCGTCGATCTCGTCGAGATAGAAGAGATCGTCCTTCGTCCGCGCGCCGTAGAAGAAATAGATTGGCCGCTTCTCGCCGCTGACGAGGTGATCGTTGAGGATCGACCAGACCGGCGACATGCCCGAGCCGGCGCCGACCAGGATTATCGGTCCTTCTCGGTTCTCCCGTCGGAAGCAGGCGCCGTAGGGTCCGACGACCTTGACCTCGGCGCCGATTTTGATTCCTCCGGAGTCGAGCTCTCCGGAGAATTTTCCTTCAGGGTATTTCTTGATGATGAATTCGAGTTTTTGGGTTTCGAGCGGCGAATTTGCCATGGAAAACGAGCGCGTAATCGTCTCCCCCGCTTCGGTCGTGACGGTGATGTCGACATATTGCCCCGCCCAGAACTTGATGGGGGAC
>NZ_JBKQOT010000110.1:0-13216 GCF_052145395.1 Roseiarcus sp. | reverse complement strand
GTCGCGGATCTCGACCGGCAGCTTGCGCTGGCCGAAGAAATACGATCCCGGGTCCGGCGTCTTGTAGCCGGTGAGGTTGAGGATGCCGACGTCGACCGCCGAGACGGTGACATGCGCCGACTCGCCGGGGGCAAGGCCAGAAGCCGCAATCGGGACCTCAATCGGCTCGCGCGGCCTCGCCAGCGTCGGCGCCGAGAAGGCGATGTCGAGCTTCCGCGCGTCGCGGCCGATGGCGAACCAGGCGAGCCCGATGGCCCGGCCCGGCATGCGTCGCGAATTGACGTCGAGCGGACGGTGGGTGAGCGCGACCGCATAGGCGCCGGGACCCCAGTCGGCGCCGACGGTGAACGGTACGACATTGTCGCCGGCGACGAGGTCGACGTCGACCAATCGTTCGATCGCGTCGCCGACCAGCGCCACCGTCGCCTTGCCGGCGTAAGCGGAGTTGATGCGCAGCTTCGCCTCGTCGCCCGGCGCGTAAGCCGCCTTGTCGAGGGTGACGACGGCGTTGTCGGGCGTGTCGGCGCTCGCCGTGCCCGACCAGCCGACGTCGAAAGTGAGGCTCGTCTCCTCGCCGTCGAGCGTTTTCACGTCGAGCCGATGCGCCCCCCACTGGACCGGGGCGGAGAACTTCGCCGGCGCCTCCGCGCCGATGTCGACGACGCCGCTCGCGACCCGTTTTGACGACTTGACCGGCTCATAATTCCAGCGGCCGTCGCTGTTGAACCACTGGTAGTCGTTGGTCACCTGATAGAGCGACCATTCCGCGCCCTTGCGCATGACGCGCGTCCCGTCCGGCGCGACCGCGATCGCCTCGAACGTCGCCTGATCGCCCGCGCCGATCGAGGAATCGAAGTCCGGCTTCACGCCGACTACGACGCCCTTGGCGCGCACCGGCAGCGTGACGGTGCGCTCGACCGTCCGCCCGCCGGGCTCGGCGACGTCGACGATCAGCTTGGCCTCCAAGGGCCGCGTCGTGGTGGCGTCGGGCAGGTCGACCGAGAGCTCGGCATGGCCCTTGGCGTCGGTCGTCACCTTGTCGGAAAACTGGGTCTCGACCGTGGTGAAGTCGTCGTCGGCGAGGCCCGCGACATAGCCCGGGAAGCCCGTGAGCGCCCCGTCCGCGACCGCCTCGAGCCGGATCGCGCCGGTGACGTCGAGGCCGCTCGCCGGCGCTCCGTAAAGAAATCGCGCGTCGAGGGTCAGCGCGATCGGCTCGCCCGGCGCGATAAAGGCCCTGGCGGGTTTCAGCGTGAAGTCGAGCCGCTCGGGGATGTAGTCCTCGAGCAGGAACTCGACCGCCCCGATCGGATCGCCCTTCGGATCGGCGTAGGCCTCGATGGCCCATTTGCCGGGCGCCGAGCCCGGCAGCAGCGGAACGGCGAAGGCGCGCCCGCCGAGCCCCTCGTCGGAAATCGTGGCGCGCTTGTACTCGACGCCGTCGGAACGCTTGACCACCAGCGTCAGCGGCAGGCCAGCGCGGGCGACGCCTTTGGCGTCGCGCAGGAGCGCGGTCGCAAACACCGTTTCGCCCGAGCGATAGACGCCGCGCTCGGTGTAGAGGAACGCGTCGAGCCCGGCCGGCGCGTCGCGGCCGCCGACGCCGCGGTCAGTGAGATCGAAGGCGTTCTGCGCCAGATTCAGGAAATTGTAGTCGCCATTGAGGGTCGCCACCAGGAGCCCCGGCGCAGAGCCTCCCTTGCCGCGTGAAAGACCCGGATCGAAATCCGCTCGTCCGTCGGCTCCCGTGGTTTTGACCCCGAGCACTTCGTTGTTGCGCGCAACCAGCTTCAGCTCGACGCCCGTGACCGGCCCGGCCGAGCCAAGCGACTGGACAAACACGTGCACGCCGTCGTCACCGGAGATGGCGGTGAGGCCGAGGTCGGAGACGACCATCCACTGAGTCGCAAGCTGCGCATCTTCGGTCTCGTCCGTATTCGTGGTCTTCTCCTTCCACGGCCGTGCGGTGACGAGATAGACGCCGGAATCGAGCTTCCCGACCGCCTTCAGGACCGGGAATTCCGTGACCACGTCCTTGTTGAGCTCGCTTGCGACATCCATCGCGCCGCTCCACACCTTCTGCCCGTCCTCATCGGCGATGGCGCGGGCGCGGGAGGCGTCGATGGGTTTCAGGAAATCGTCGCGGTTGACGGTCGCGATGAGGTTGCGATCGCCGATGCGGTAGACGTCGACGGCGACCTTGGACGTGTTGACCGTGACGAGCGGCGCGCCCTCCTGCCCCTCGCGCGGCAGCACATAGGCCTTGCCGGCGAAATGGGCCTGCGGCGAGCGGTCGCGCACGTAGATCTCGTAATCGGCCGCCTTCAGGAGGTTCTCGCCGACCGCCGAGGGCAGACCCTGGCGCAGCACGATCGCATAGCGCTCGCCGTGCTTCAGTCCCTCGACGCAGATCTGCTGGTCCTCGTTCGAGATCGCCGTGTTCGACACGCCGGACACCGCGACGTAGAGCGCGAAATCGGTCTTGCGCGCGAGCTGCTCCGAGAAGGTGAAGCAGACGCGCGGGTTGGTCGATTCGTTGTCGACCTTGTAATCGAGGATGCGGAAGCCGTACTGCTCGCGCAACGCCTCGTAGGTCTTGCGGAGGTCGATGTTGTCGCGCCTGTCGAGCGAGGCTTTGTAAGCGTCGAGCGCGCCGCGCCAGGCGCTGTGGCGTGCAAGGAGATCGCCGAGGGTCGCGAGCGCGGCGGCTTGTGCGTCGGGCGCGGCTGCGCGTTGATATGCGGCGTAGGCCGCAACCGCCCCCTCAGTGACGAGGTCCCAGCGGTTGTTCGCCTGGGCGTCGTCGGCCTTGAGCGCGACATTAGCGTAGGCGAGCCAGTTCGCCGGGTCCTTGGGCGCGCCGGTTACGGCGGCGGCGACGAGTTTCGCGGCTAGGTCGTATTTGCCGGCAGTCGTGGCGGCGGCGGCCGCCTTGCGCAGGTCGTCCGGCGTCTTTCCCGCGGCCTCAGCGCCGATCTTGGCCGCATCGGTCTTCAGCGTCTCGGCGAGCCGCACAGCGTCGCTCGCCATGTCCTCGTTGACGTAGGGCTTGACCTCGGCGGCGAACGCCGCGCCCGCCAGAAGGACCAGCAGGAGGAAGGCGCGCAAGGCTTGGAGCATGTTCACCCCCTCGGGGAGACTCTCAGGCGCATGCTCCGGGACGTCGGTCGTTCGGTCTCTGCGGCATGGCGCCGCAGATCTATACCATAGCGACGGCCGCCGCCCATCGAGATGACGGCGCCGCCGGGTTACGTCCCGCTCCATGGGACAAGGACCCGTGTTCCGTCGACGCCCGTCTTCCTCTAGCATCCCGGCGCCGCCAGCCCCGTGTCGGCGTCTTGGGGGAGACATGTTCAGCCGGCCCGCTCGCCTCACGCTTCTTTTTGCGGCTTCGCTCCTCGGCGCCCTGCCCGCCCCCGCTGAGACCCCGCCGCTGAAGCCGCCTCAGCCCGCCGCACCCACAGATGCGGCGTTCGACGCTGAGAAGGCGGCGTTCCTCGCCCTGCCTCTGGCGACGCGCGTCGCCGCGCAGGACGCGCTCGTCTGGCTCGGCCTTTACAATGGGACGAGCGACGGCGAATTCGGCAAGCGCACGCGCGACTCGATCGTCGCCTTCCAGCTCACCCAGAAGGGCAAGGGCGACGGCGTCCTCTCGGCCGGCCAGCTCCAGGCGCTGCTCGAAGCCGGGCAGAAGGCTGAGGCCGGCGCCGGCTTCAAGACAAGCGTCGACCCGAAGACCGGCGCACGAATCGGCACGCCGACGAAGCTCATCGACGCCAAGAGCGGCGTCACGCTCGACTTCGCCTTGGACGCGAGCGGCGATCTCCTCGACCTCTATGCGCGGCTCGCCGCCGACACCCCGACCCGCAAGGTCGCCTACAAGGCTTTGAAACCCGGCGCCTTCTTCGTCGTTTCAGGCCTGGACGGGGGCAAAAAATTCTACGCGCGCTACGAACTGGAGACCGGGGCGAATCCGCCTGTCCGCGGATTTGAGTTCGCCTATCCCGCAGGGCGCAAAGATCTCGACCGCGTCGCGCTGGCGGTCGCCAATTCCTTCGTGGCCTTCCCGCAGGCCGGCGCCGCGACGGGCGCCGCGACCCCGGCCGCCGAACCGCCGACCGGCTCCGCCCCGCCGCCGCAGCCGGCGGCGCCTTCGGCGACGGCCCTAATCGTCGCGCCGGGCCGCGCGCTCACCGCGCTGAAGCCGGAGGACTGCCCGAACCCGAGCGTCGCCGGGAAGCCGGCCCGGTTCGAGCGGTCCGACGCGGCGACCGGTCTCGCGATGCTCTCCGGCGACTTCGGCGCCAAGGCCGAGCCGCCGCCGCGCGGCGCGCTCGCGCCCGACCTCATCGTGCTGAGCGCCGACGGGGAGCGCGTCGCGGCCATGTCGGCTTCGCTCGCCGGCGGGGCAAGGCCGGCCGTCGTCGCGTCGCTCGACAAGAGCGCGGCGGGCGGCCCTGTGTTCGACCGTTCGGGAGGGCTCGCGGGCCTCGTCGCCCCGGTCACGGAAGAGCCGAGACGCGTCGGGGGCGTCGCGCTCGCCGCCCCGCACCCGCTGATCGACGCCGAGGCAATCGACGCCTTCCTGGGCGGCGGGACGCTGACGCCGCTTGCCGCCCCGGCTCCGCTCAGCGCGGGCGCGATCGCCGCACGGAAGAGGACGGCGGTCGCCGCGGTGACGTGCGGAAAGTGACGCGGCCTAACCGCGGGCCTCCGCTTCGCCCTGGCATCGCTGGTCGATGAGGTTGTCCGAGCCGACCGGCCACCATGAACCCGGTGCGCGTTCGTAACTGGCGAGGATCAGGATTTCATCGTTTCCCGAGACCGTCGCGCCGACGACCGCGATAACCAGATCGGCCGGATCCCGGACCGCGCCGCCGAGTTCCGCGCGGACGAGCCGGAAGGGCTCGACGCCGGCGAGGTCCGCGCTTCGAACCCGCAACGCCCAGAAAGGCTGATGCGGAACGACCGGGCCGATTAGCCGCCACTGGTCCAGCGGCAGCTTCGGCGCCGCGCCAGCGAGAAAGCGCCTTGCCTCAGGGACGAGGCAGCCGATGTGGATGTGAAGCTGGTCCTGACCCCGGACAGGTCTGGAGTTGACGACCAGGGCAATCTGGTCGCGGGCCGGCGGCCGGCCGTTGGCTGTCGCGATCATCGTGCGGGCCCGCCAGGCCTCGGCGAAATAGTTCGGGGCTTCCGGAGACTGCAGGAACGGGTCCTCGACGCCGACGCTCTCACGAGTCGGCGTGAGAATCATGTCGTTCGCCCAGGGCGGACGCAGGACGACATGGCCGCGCTCCTCACCCTCCGTCAGATCGACCGCGAGGCAGGGATACGGCAGTCCGGTCAGATGCTTGTCGGCGACGCAGGAGCGAACCACCTGCCACAGGGCCGCGCGGTGGGACGGGACCGCGCGGGCGGCCGACATGGTCAGCGCCAGCCCGGCGGCGGCGAGCGCAAGGCCCCAGGCGAGCCATCGCTCGGCGGGAAATCGCTGTGCGGGAATTTGTATGTGCGTCACTGTTACCCCTCGACAAAAGCTTTGCGCGAAATCCCCTGCGCGTAAAGGAGCGCCGTGAGGTCGGCGTGATCCACGCGCGCCTCGGCGGCCTCGGCCACTTTGGGTTTGGCGTGATAGGCCACTCCTAGGCCGACGGCGGACAACATGGCGAGGTCGTTGGCGCCGTCGCCGACGGCGAGCGTCTGATCGAGCGACAGGCCCATCTCGGCGGCGACTTCGAGAAGCGCCGCGCGCTTGGCGTCCCGGCCGAGAATCGGTTCGGCGACCTCGCCCGTCAGATTGCCGTCGGCCGTTATCAGCGTGTTGGCGCGGTCCTCGTCGGCCCCGATGAGGGCGGCGACCGCGGAGGTGAACTGGCGAAAGCCGCCGGAGACGATGACCAACCGCGCACCACGCGCCCGCATTGTTCGGGCGAGCGTGCGCGCGCCAGGGTTGAGCTCGATGCGGCTTTCCTGCACGTCGTCGATGACGCCGAGCGGCAGGCCCTTGAGCAGAGCCACCCGCTCGCGCAGCGCCGGCTCGAAGTCGATCTCGCCGCGCATCGCCCGCTCGGTGATGGCGGCGACATGCGCGCCGACGCCGACAAGAGCCGCAAGCTCGTCCACGCGTTCCTGGCCGATCAGAGTCGAGTCCATGTCGGCCATAACAAGCTTCTTCTCTCGGCCGGAGAGCGGCTGCACGATCACGTCGACCGGTTCACCGGCAAAATGCGCCTCGAGCGCGGCGCGCCTGTCGTCGATGTCGCCGGTAAAGACCATGTCCGCGGCCGCGCCCTCATCGAGCCAGCGCCGGCGCTCGATTCCGCCAAGGGCTAGCGCGGCGCGATCGATTCGGGCATCGCTCAGCGGCGCTTTGCTTGCATCGGCGATCAGCGTGGCGACAAGAACGGACGAGGGCATGCGGCTTCCAAGGACTCGATCGGGTTCGGCGTTGTGAGGCGGGCGCTCCTCCTCGCAGGACCGACGGCGAGCGGCAAGTCCGCGGCGGCGCTCGATCTGGCCCACAGGTTTGGCGCGACGATCGTCAACGCCGATTCCATGCAGGTCTATGCCGACCTTCGCATTCTCACCGCGCGTCCGACGCGCGCAGAGGAGGTGCAGGCGCCGCACCGTCTCTTCGGCGAAATCGACGGCGCGGTCAACTTCTCGGTCGGCCGCTGGGCGCGCCGAGCCAGGGAAATTCTCGCCGAGACGGCGGACCGACCGGTCATTTTCGTGGGCGGCACCGGCCTCTATTTCCGCGCCCTGACCGAAGGCCTGTCCGACATGCCGGCGGTCCCGGAAGCTGTCCGGGCCAGGGTCCGCGCTGAGGCCGAGGGCCGCCCGAGCCCGAAGCTGCACGCCGACCTCATGGCGGCAGACCCTGAGACCGCCACACGGCTCAGGCCCTCGGACCGGCAGCGGATTCTGCGCGCCCTGGAAGTGCTCGCCGCGACCGGCCGGCCGCTTGCCGCCTTCCACGGCGCACGCGCCGAGCCCGCCCTCCGGGCTGGGGAATGGAGCGGCCTGTTCCTCGCTCCCGACCGCGAGGCGCTTTACCGGCGCATCGACGCCCGTTTCGACGCGATGATCGCCGAAGGCGCGCTTCAGGAGGTGGAAAGGCTCGCACGGCGAAACCTCGACCCGGCGCTGCCGGTCATGCGCGCCCACGGCGTCCCGCACCTGATCGCCCATCTCGAGGGACGGCTCAAGCTCGGCGAAGCCGCCGAACGTTCGAAGCTGGACACCCGCCATTACGCCAAACGCCAGTTCACCTGGGCCCGGCATCAGCTCGCGGGCTTCGAATGGGTCGCGCCGGAGGCGGCGATGGAGGCCGGGGCGAGGGCGCTGCGGTAACGCGGGACGAATTTGAGGCGAATCGTCGGCAGGCCCGCCCGGCTTCCCGAAATCGGGTCCACGGGATCATCGAGGTTAATCATGTTTGTCGCGTTGAACAATTGGATCGTCGAACTGCCGACCACGCTGGCGATCGCCGCCGTGGTTGGGATTTCGGTGGCTGTGTCGGTCTTCGGGCTGGTCCTGATTCATGTTTCCGTGCCGCATCCGCTTCGCCGCGCCCACAACGAGGTCGCAGGATTTACCATCGCGGTCGTCGGGGTGATCTATGCGGTGCTGCTGGCCTTCATCGCAGTGGCCGTGTGGGAAGATTTCGGCAAAGCCGACGCGCTGGTGCAGACCGAAGCCAATCTCGTCGGCAATCTCTACCGCGACACGGTCGGCCTTCCCGATCCGCCGGCGACCGGGCTTCGACACACTCTTTTCGTCTATGCCGAGACGGTCGTGCAGGACGAATGGCCGGCGCTCGCCGCCGGGCGCGTCGAGGACGCGGCCGGATGGCAGCTCATGGATAAGTTCCACCTGTCTCTGGCGCAATTCCGCCCGTCCGATCCGGGGTCCCAGGCGATTGAGACCGAGATGCTCCACAACCTGAACGCGCTCTACGACGCGCGGCGCGGACGATTTCACGCCGCCGGCGAAGGTTTGCCACCGATCCTGTGGTGGAACCTGATCGCGGGCGCAGCCCTGACCATCGTGTTCAGCTACCTTTTTGGGGTTCCGAACTTTGCCATGCACGTGGTCATGGTCGCGATGTTGGCCGCCTCGATCGCCCTCGTTCTCTCCCTCATCATCTTGCTGGACAATCCCTTTCGCGGCCAGAACCATGTCTCCGCGGCGCCGTTCGAGCGTCTGGTCAGGACGGTGGAAGACATGGCGTATCCCAAGGATTAATGAGGCCATTCCCTTCGACTTGCCAGACGCCGCAAACGCGCGGCATGCTTACGCAGCGAACGCCCAGTCCGGTCCTCACGTGAGAAAAGCCATTGACCCTGATCAAACCCTTCCGCGCTCTTCGACCCGCGCCCGGACGCGCGGCGGACGTGCTCGCGCCGCCCTATGACGTGCTGTCGAGCGCCGAGGCGCGCGAACGCGCCAAGGGCAAGCCGTGGAGCTTCTTGCACGTCTCCAAGGCCGAGATCGACCTCGATCCGGCGATCGATCCGTACGATTCCGCGGTCTACGCCAAGGCGGCCGACAATCTTCGCCGCATGATCGACGCCGGCGTGCTCGTCCGCGACCGAGCGCCTTCCTACTACGTGTATCGCCTTACCTGGCGCGGTCACGTCGAGACCGGCTTCGCCGCGGTCGCGTCGCTCGCGACTTACGCCGAAAACCGCATCCGCAAGCACGAGCTGACGACGCCGGCGAAGGAGGACGACCGCGTGCGTCAGATCGAGGCGGTCGGCGCGCAGACCGGGCCGGTAATGCTGGCCTACCCGGAGACGCCTGCGATCGACGCGCTGCTCGCCGGCGCCGCAAAGGGAAGCCCGGCGGTCGACGTCACGGCCGACGACGGGGTGCGCCACGAACTCTGGGTCGTCGACGACGAGGCGACGGTCGCGGCGCTGACCCTCGCCGTCGACGCCCTGCCGGCGCTCTATATCGCCGACGGCCACCATCGTTCGGCCGCGGCCCTACGGGTCGCCGAGACCCGCGGCAATAAAGACGGTTCTTTCCTCGCCGTGCTGCTGCCGGAGCAGCAGATGACCATTCTCGACTACAACCGCGTGTTACGCGACCTGAACGGCCTCAACCCGGACGACGTCTTGCGGGAGATCGGACATCGCTATACGGTCGAGCCAAGCGATGGTCCGGTCCGCCCGAGCCGCCCTGACGAGGTCGGGATGGTCTTAGGCGGACGCTGGCATCGGCTCGCGCTCAAGGCCGAGATCGCGGCCGAGGCTGCCCGTAGCGCCGATCCGGTCGCACGGCTACCGGTGACGCTGCTGGCGAAAAACGTGATCGAGCCGATCTTCGGCGTCACCGACCCGCGCCGCGACAAGCGAATCGACTTCGTCGGCGGCGGCCGCGGCCTCGAGGAGCTGGAGCGGCTCGTCAATTCCGGCGCTGCCGCCATCGCCTTCGCGCTCTATCCGACTGAGATGCGCGACCTGATGGCGGTCGCCGACGCCGGCCAGATCATGCCGCCGAAGTCGACCTGGTTCGAGCCCAAGCTCGCCGACGGCATGGTCAGCCATATGCTGGATTGAGGCCGAGCCGCGCTCACCCCTTGCGAGGCAGCCAGCTCGTCACCACCGAATAGCCCTGGCCGGTGGGGACGAGGTAGACGGTGAGGCGATTGTTCTCGTAGACGCCGAAGGTCATAACCTCGCATTGCGAATCGACCGTCATCAGCACGCCGCAGGTCGAAGTTTGTGACGAGATCGGCGACCAGCCGATCGCGATGATTGCGATCTCGCGCGGCATGCCGACCCGGAGCCTTTGGCTCGCCTGGAAGGCGTCAAACGGCGGCGGGTAGGAATCCCTCAGGGCCGGATAGCCGCCCGGAGCGCATCCAGCCAGACACCCCGCAGCGGCGAGAATCGCAAGTCGTAAGCGCAAATGCGGCCCCTGAAGAGTAGCACGGACGAGCGACGACAATCGGACTGGAGCGTTGCCCGAAGCTGGAACCCAATGCGTTGTACGGCGCGCTCGGTAGCCCGAGACGGGCGTCCTTACGGACGCCCGATGGACCCGGTGTTACAGGCGACGCCTTCCGCCCCGCCCGGCCCTGCGCTAGCCTCCGGCAAATGAGCAAGACGCCGCACCCCGCTGAAACCCTCGCCAAAGCGCGCGCCGAGCACGCGCGCCTCGGCGCCGAGATCGCCGAGCACGACAGGCGCTATTTCCAGGAGGACGCCCCGACCGTCTCCGACGCGGAATACGACGACTTGCGCCGCCGCTACCAGGCGCTCGAGGCGACGTTTCCGGAGCTCGCCGACGCGGAGTCGCTTTCCCGCAAGGTCGGCGCGGCGCCGGCGGAAAAATTCGCCAAGGTCCGCCACGCTGTTCCGATGCTGTCGCTCGGCAACATTTTCGCCGACGCGGAGGTCGAGGAGTTCTGCGCCCGGGTGCGGCGCTTCCTCGGGCTTGCCAATGACGCGCCGCTGGCGATGACCGCCGAGCCGAAGATCGACGGCCTCTCCTGCAACATTCGCTACGAGGACGGCGGGCTCGTCCAGGCCACGACCCGCGGCGACGGCTACGAGGGCGAGGACGTCACCGCCAACATCCGCACCATCGACGCCATCCCTAACCGCCTCTCCGGCGCCCCAAAAATCTTCGAGGCGCGCGGCGAGGTCTACATGCGCCACGCCGACTTCCAGGCGCTCAACACCCGCCAGGCCGAGGCCGGCAAACCGACCTTCGCCAATCCGCGCAACTTCACCGCCGGCTCGCTGCGCCAACTCGACCCGCGCATCACAGCCTCCCGCCCGCTCAAGTTCTTCGCCTACGCCTGGGGCGAGGTGAGCGCGCCCTTCGCGACGACCCAGTTCGGCGCGATCGAGGCCATGCGGCGCTTCGGCCTGCCAGCCAATCCGTTGACGAAGCTCTGCCGATCGGCAGAGGAGATGCTTGCGCACTACCACGCCATCGAAGCCGAGCGCGCCAACCTCGGCTACGACATCGACGGCGTTGTCTACAAGGTCGACGACCTTGCCCTGCAGCAGCGGCTCGGCTTTATATCGCGCTCGCCGCGCTGGGCGACCGCCCACAAGTTTCCGGCCGAGCGGGTGATGACCGTGCTGGAGGCGATCCAGATCAATGTCGGACGCACGGGCGCGTTGACGCCGCTCGCCAAGCTGAAGCCCGTGACGGTCGGCGGCGTGGTCGTGTCCAACGCCACCCTGCACAACGAGGACGAGATCGCCCGCAAGGACGTGCGGGTCGGCGATACGGTCGTGGTGCAGCGCGCGGGCGACGTCATCCCGCAGGTCGTCGGTGTCGTGCTCGACAAGCGCCCGCAGCCGTGGCCCGACCCTTTCGTCTTCCCGCAAGACGAGCGTGGGAACTTCATCTGCCCGGTCTGCGGCTCGGCGGCGCTGCGCGAGATCGACGAAAAGACCGGCGAGGCCGACGTCGTGCGCCGCTGCACCGGCCATCTCGTCTGCCCGGCGCAGGCTGTCGAGGGGCTGAAGCATTTCGCCTCGCGAAACGCCTTCGACATCGAGGGCTTTGGCGACAAGCTGATCGAGCTCTTCTTCAAGGAAGGTCTGATCCGCACGCCCGCCGACATTTTCACTCTGCGCGCTCGCGACGGCCAGGGCCGCCCGCCCTTGCGCGACTGGGAAGGCTTCGGCGAGACGTCGGCGAAGAACCTTTTCGACGCCATCGACACGCGACGGACGATCGCGCTCAACCGATTCCTGTTCGCACTCGGCGTCCGCCACGTCGGCGAAACCAACGCGCGCCGCCTCGCCCGCCACTACGGCGACTGGGAGACTTTTCGGGTCGCGGCACGCGCGCCCGACGCGGCTCAGGAGCTGGCCGCCGTCGAGGGGATCGGACCAGTGGTCGCCGAGGCGGTCGCCGATTTCTTCGCCGAGCCGCGAAATGAAGACGCGCTCGACGCGTTGCTGAAGGAGGTCACGGTCGAACCGATGGAGGCGGTCGCGGCCGGCCACCCGCTCGCCGGTAAGACGATCGTCTTCACCGGATCGCTCGAGAGAATGACCCGCGACGAGGCCAAGGCGATGGCCGAGCGCCTCGGGGCAAAGGTCTCGGGCTCAATCTCGGGCAAGACCGATCTCGTCGTCGCCGGCCCTGGCGCAGGCTCGAAGCTCACGAAGGCGCGCGAACTCGGGGTCGAGACGATCGACGAGGAGGAGTGGCTGAAGCGGTCGGCCGGAGTGTGACTGTCAATAGGCGATGGGCCGCGCCTCGAAAAGCATCTACTCGACAAGCCCTGGCGCGAGGCCCGCGACGGCGTAGAGGTCAAGCTTCTGACGTAAGACGACGAACTCTACGTCTACGCCCAAAGCGACGACTGCGTCGCCAAGGAGCTCGCGATGCGGCGGCGCCAGCTCAAATGGCTGTGGGCGTTGGGCTTCCGCTGGCCGATCGCCGCCGAACACCGTACGGCTAAGCATCGGCCGCTGGAGCAAGGAGCGCGAGGAAGAGGCACCCATGCTCGGCTACACAAGTCAGCATTATGTCCTTTTGGAGGATGATGGACGGAGACGCCGAGCACCTTCAGGCCCGCGCCGAGCCCGAGAATGCCCTTGGCGATAGTTGGCGCACCTATTGCGACTACCGCGCATCGCGCGCGGGACGGCAGCGCTCAACCTTTACGGCTCTCCAACACTGGCTACGCGGAAGGTCAGAAGGTCTCCTTCCGCCTCTCGGACGGAGACGTATTCGCCGACCTTGAACACATGGTCGCCGAAGCGGAAACCTTCGTCCTCGTCGTCTCTCGCGGCGCGGGGAGTCTTCCATTCGAAGGCCCAGCTCGAGCCGCCGCGGCCGCCGGCCCGGTGAATGAGAAGCCCATGCATCGCAGGCTCGTCGGCCCAGAAGCGATGGGCGAAGCATTCGCTGCGGTGGAGCTTCCACGCCTCGATGTCGATCCGGCCGTCTTCGGTCAGCGGTGCGACAAAATCATAGCCGTGGCGGATCGATCCTTCGGGAAACTCCTTCGATCGCGCTGCGTGCAGCGTCACCTTGCGCAGCGGGGCGTTATTGGCCGCGGTCATGAACAGGTTCTCCTTGTTTTCCGCCGGTACTCGATCCGGGCCGTTCGTTTTCCGACCATGTCGCATCACGCCTGGCGAGAGCCAAGCGTGCGGACGCGGGGCTCCGCCTTGACGCTCCCTCTACCATCGCGACCGATCGGCGAACGCGCCCTCGCCGGAAGGGG
>NZ_JBKQOT010000109.1:0-3800 GCF_052145395.1 Roseiarcus sp. | reverse complement strand
GACGGCGTGAAACGCCACCATCGGATCATCGGCGCTGGCCTGGACCGAAAGGTCTCCGCCGGTCAGCGCCGCTTCGAGCTGGTCGCCGTTGAACTTCGGCATGTCGACCAGCGCCGCCGGCCGCTTGGCCGCAAGCCCGTATCGATCCGCTCCGTCCTTGCTGAAGAGGCCTGGCCCGAAGCCGAACGTAATGGTGAGCCGGGATGGCGAGAGGCCGAGCGCCGAGCCGCCGTCCGGCCCCTCGACCGACAAGTCCTTACCGAGGTCGCGCGCCGTGTCCCCGGAGCACATCCGCGCCGCGCCTGCGGCCCAGAGCTGCAGCATCCCGGTCAGATCGTCGCGGGTCTTGGCGAGACAATCGAACGCGGCGAAATAGCTATGCCTCTGCTGGCGCGTGGCGATCCCGCCCTGATGCGGGCCGAAGAATGGCTCGCGGAGTTGCGCCGGGTCCGCGGAGGCCAGCGTCGCCGCGCGCGCAACGGCGCCCGCCCCGACGCTCGTAAGCGCGCCTCCCGCGCCGATGAGAAGGCCTCGACGCGATGGTCCTGTTCGCGGTCCCGAGAAAGGGCAGCTCATTTTGCCAGGACCAGCGTATTGTTCTCGTCCTCGACGAAATAGAAGCCGTCGCCCGCCGGCGTCAGCGCGATGCCGAACAGGTCGCCGCTGCCGGGCGGCTTCTGCGCCTTGTTCGGATCGATCCACCGCGCCTTGATCTGGTCGCCGCTCGCCGGGTCGACCTCGACCACCTGGCCGTTCTGGGCGTTGGTCACGAGGAGATGCCCGTTCGGCGCCCACGTCATGGCGAGCGGACGCTGCAACAGCCCGTCCTTGGTGACGGTCCGTCCGACGCCCGCGCTGTGATCGCGGGTCAAAGCGTCCCAGATTGCGTTGATGCGGTTTCCGGTGGCGTCCGAGACGTAAAGCGTCCCATCGGATCCCACCGCGAGCCCCGTCGGTCCGATGACGAAAACATCCTTGTTCGGCTGCGCGCCGAAGCCGCTGCCGACCACGGTCTGGCTCACGACCTGCGGCGGCTCGCCGCCCTTGATCGAGAGCTTGAGACGCACGACCGTCTGTTGATTGACGACGCGCGGGTCGCCGTCCGGAGATCCGACGCCGAAACCGGTGTTGCTGACGAAGATCGTAGCGCTGTCGCCTTCGTCGAGCGTCGCCATATTGCCCCAAGGCATGTTGATCGCCTCGTTGGCGATGACATTCGCGACCTTGCCGTTGGCGTCGAGGACGATCAGACAGCCCGGCCCCTTGGTTCCGGTCGTGCCGTCCGAACTCGGGGCGCTGCCGACGATCACCCACCCGGACTTGAGCATCGTCATCGCCGTCGTCAGTCCGACCCCGCCAGGGCATCCCGCGAGGTTGCGCGGGAGCGAGGCGAAGGTCGTCAGCTTCTTCGTCGCCGGGTCGAAGGCGACGATCGTCGTGCCGAGTCCCTGCAGGTTGCCGTCATTGTTGAAGTTGGTGACGAGGACGTCGTCCTTCTGGACGGCGCCGGCGGACACGGGGGCGACGACGATCGCATAAGGGTTCTGGTCGCCATTGTCTGGGACGGTCGTCGTCAGGGTCGTCTGGCGATGGATGCTGTCCAGAAAGCTTCCCGGCTGCGCGGCGACGGCCGCGGTGCAAGGGACTGCAGCGGTGAGGGCGCTTGCACAGACGGCGCTCCGCAGAAGCTTGCTGATGCTGGGGTTTCGGATCGTCATGGCAGGTTCTCCTCGATTCCGAGCGCCGCGACGCTCATCGGGTTTGCGGAAAGTCTTGCGGCCGAGCGCGGGTCGGCGCTCCCGAATCCAGCGTCGGACGCAGCGTGCGGATAGGCTATCGCCGCGCCCTCGACGGTCAGGCAAACTTGATCCCCACGTTTCGGCGCACGCTGGCCCGGGACGCGGCTCACGATCTCCGGCCCCGCGGCCAGGGCGAGACGCACGCTCGCGTCATGTCCAAAATAGGTGACGCCGACGACCAGCGCGCGCGGAGTCTCTGCACTTGGCGTCGTGACGAAGCGGATCTGCTCGGGCCTCACCATCACATCGGCGGGACCGTCCGGGGCGGGGCGCGCGAGCGGCCGGCGTCCAAGCGCGCACATTGCTGCTCCTCCCTTGACGGTTCCGGGCAGGATCACGGCTTCGCCGACGAACCGAGCCATCGCGACGTCGAGGGGTTGGCGATAGAGCGTTTCCGGTGTGGCGATCTGGGCGACGACCCCGCCGCGCAACACCGCGACTTCGGAGCCCATCGCCAGCGCTTCCGACTGGTCATGGGTCACGAGCAAGGCGGTGGCGCCGGATGTCGCCAATGCGGTCGCCACGGCCTGGCGCGTCTCGACCCGCAAGGCCGCGTCGAGCGACGAGAACGGCTCGTCGAGCAGCACGAGCTTCGGAGCTGGGGCCAGGGCGCGCGCCAGCGCCACGCGCTGCTGCTCGCCTCCGGAAAGCTGGTGCGGAGCGCGGTCGGCGTAGGCGGCGGGAAGGCCGACGCGCGCGAGCAGCCCTTCGACCCCCCGGCGATCGCGCCGCTCCGACCGAGGCAGGCCGAACGCCACGTTGTCGAACACGGAGAGATGGGGAAAGAGCGAGCCCTCCTGCGCCACATAACCGACCCGGCGTCTTTCGGGCGGCGCATCGACGCCGGCGCCGCTCACGATTTGCCCGTCGATCTCCACCAGACCGGAGTCGGCGCGTTCGAAGCCGCAGATGAGCCTCAGGAGGGTCGTCTTTCCGCTGCCGGAAGAGCCCAGAACGGCGACCAACGAGCCCGCCAAAACGTCGAGATCGACGCCCTTTAGGACGGGCTTGCCGCCAAAGGTCTTTGTCAGTTGCGAGACGGACAGGCGCGCCATCGTCAGCTCCAGCCGTCGAAAGCCGCCTTGCCGAGGCGGTTGGCAAAGAGCCACGTGAAGCCGAACGACAGGCAGAGGATGAGCGCCGCGAACGGGGCGGCCGCTGCAAAGGCAAGTGACGAGGTGTTCGCCCAGACCTCCGTCGCGAGCGTGCGCGTGCCCGCCGGTGAAAGCAGGAGGGTCGCGGTCAACTCCGTCGACACGAAGATGAAGACCATCGCCGCGCCGGCGCCGATCCCGCTCGCGGCCAACGGCAAGACGATGCGGGCGGCGACCGAGACACTATTTCCGCCGAGCGATCGCGCGACCTCCTCGAACCGTTGCGGGATCTGCGAGAGCGCCGCGCGGATGCTTACGAGGGCCAGTGGCAGGAACAGGATTGCATAGGCGAGCGCCAGAAGCGGGACGCTCTGATAGAGCGGCGGAACGAACTGGACCGTCAGGGCGATCAGCGCGAGCGCGACGACAATCCCGGGCGCGCCCAGGGCGAGATACGCCGCGCGCTCGATCAGCGCCGTCCAGCGGCTGGGATATCTGACGGCCAGGTACCCGATCGGGGCGGCGATCAAGAGAGCAGCGGCGGCGCCTGCGAGGCCGAAGCCAAGGGAGTTCAAAGTCGCGTCGATGAGCGCAGTCAGCGACGGGACGACCGGCGAGGTGGCGGCGTGCGCATGCTGGCAGAGCCATTAAACGACCATGCCGACCGGAACGCCGAGCGTTGCGAGGACCAGAGCCGAAAGCAGGCAGAGAACGGGCCCGACGCATCCGGCCGAGGCGCATCGGGA
The DNA here is from genome assembly GCF_052145395.1 of Roseiarcus sp. Lineage (NCBI taxonomy): Bacteria > Pseudomonadati > Pseudomonadota > Alphaproteobacteria > Hyphomicrobiales > Roseiarcaceae > Roseiarcus > Roseiarcus sp. The sequence continues at coordinate 161 of NZ_JBKQOT010000109.1, read as the reverse complement.
CGCCGGCGCGTTTCGTGCCTGCGCCGACACGCGCGTAGCGGGCGCGACCGTGCACTCGAAGCTCCGCGACGAGCAGCGCGAGGCAGAGCCCAACGAGCACGAGCGCCAGCAGCGACGTTTCCGGCCCGTCGAGTCCAATTCTGTACTGGGCGTAGAGCTCG
>NZ_JBKQOT010000108.1:0-2697 GCF_052145395.1 Roseiarcus sp. | reverse complement strand
CGGTCTACCTCTGGACGCTGCCGATGTTCCATTGCAACGGCTGGTGCTTTCCCTGGGCGATGGCGGCGAACGCCGGGACCAATATCTGCCTGCGAAAGATCGACGTGAAGCAGATCTTCGAGGCCATAGAGGAGCATCACGTGACGCACATGTGCGGCGCGCCCATCATCTACAACATGCTGATCAATGCGCCTGGCGAGCTGCAGGGTAAGTCCCAGCACAAGGTCTGCGGCTACATCGCCGGAGCCGCCCCGCCCGCGTCCACGATCGAAGGCGCCGAGCGGATAGGGTTCGACATCACGCATGTATACGGGTTGACGGAAACCTACGGTCCCGCCTCGATATGCGCCGCGCAGGAAGAATGGCGCTCGCTGCCTCTGGCTGAACGCGGGATCTCGCTCTTCGTCGCGCCGAAATTCCTGGTCGCTCCCGACGGCAGCCTGGGCGCCCGCAACGATCTCTCGTGCGTCTCAATCGAACACAAGTTGGGCATACACACCTCCCCTACCGCCATCATGTCCTATGGCGACAAGGAGGGCGCGATCGCCTACCTCGTCGGCGAGCCCAACGACGGCTTGGAATACATGTTCACCATGATGAACCACGCCAGGCTGAATGTGGGCCTTGAGGGCGTGGCCGTCGCGGAAGCGGCCTACCAGAAGGCCGTCGCCTATGCACGCACCCGCGTTCAGGGCAGGCCGATCGGCGGCAGCGAGCGCGCATCGATCATCCATCATCCGGATGTGCGGCGCATGCTCATGGACATGAAGGCGCGCACCGAGGCAATGCGTGCGCTCGCCTATGTCACCGCCGCCTGCATGGATCGCGCCCGGCATCACCCGGACCCCGACGAGCGGCGTCGCAGCCAGGGCCGTGTGGAGTTCCTGACGCCGGTCGTCAAAGGCTGGTCCACCGAGACCTCGATCAACATTGCCTCCACCGGCATCCAAGTGCACGGGGGGATGGGCTATGTCGAGGAGACCGGCGCCGCGCAATATCTCCGCGACGCACGCATCACCACGATCTACGAGGGCACGACCGGGATTCAGGCGATCGACCTGATCGGGCGCAAGCTCAGTCGTGACAACGGCGCCAATGCGGCGGCGCTGATCGGCGATATTGAGGCGGAACTGGCGGCGTTCGCGCCCACGAACGATTCCGATCTCTCGGCAATTGGCGCCGCCTTGAAGACCGGCCTGAAATCTTTCCAAGAGGCGACCGACTGGCTCCTTGCCAACCACGACAGAAACCCGCGCGAAGCCGCCGCCGGCGCAGTGCCTTACCTCAAGCTGACGGGTGTGGTCGCCGGTGGGTGGCAGATGGCGCGGGCTGCACGCATTGCCCGGGGTCTGACGCAGGCCGGGGAAACAGGCGGCGCATTCCTGAGAGGCAAGATCGCGACGTCCCGATTCTATGCTGAGCATGTGTTGCCAGAGGCCGAGGCATGGCGCCTCGAAATAACCGCCGGCGCTGCTTCGACCTTGGCGCTCGCGGAGGCATCGTTCTAGGCCGGTCCTCCCTGTTTCCCAGGGGGACCAGGTCTCAGCCCGGCGGCGACAGGAGACGCTTCGTGATGGACAACACTGCTCGCATAGACCGCAAGCGCCTCGCGATGATCGATGAGCGCGACTCGACGACGGCAAGTGCGCCCAGCCTGCGCGCCAAGCGGAAGCGCACGAGCGGGTCTGCCGAGGCGGCCCCGACCGCGTTGCCGCAACCAGATCCGCCGAATCCGCCCGAGGCGACCAGGGCGACTCCGCCCAAGCCTCGCAAGACGCCGCCGCCGAAAGCCATGCCCGCCGACTCAGAGCGCATACCCGCCGCGACGAACGCCGTAACTGCGGCGCCCGGCGCGCTGAAAATGGCGCCGCTTTCTGCGAGCGGTTCCAAACCTCCCGGACAAGCCGCGCCGCCGGCGCCGCCCGCCCGCTCCGCCGCTGCAGGCGGGACTGACGGCCTCAGAGCCCAATTTCCAATTCCCGACGCGGAAGCGCTCGCCCGAAACATTGGTCAGGCCATAGAGCAGGGCGGCGAGGTGCTGGCGGCATACTTGAGGCCGCGCGAGACAGGCGAGATCAAGATGAATCTCGCCGACGATGGCGGCGAAATGGCCCGATCGATCGGGCAACTCGGCCAGTACTACATGTCCAACCCGCTAGCGGCGTTCGAGGCGCAAACCGCGCTGACGATGCAGTTCATCAATCTTTGGGCCTCGACGCTGCAGCGCTTCCTAGGCGCGCCGGCGGCGCTGGTCGCCACGCCCGGGCGCCCCGACAAGCGGTTCTCCGACGCGGAATGGCGCGACAATCCGTACTTCGATTTCATCAAACAGGCCTATGTGCTGACCACGCACTGGGCGGACGATCTCATCACCCGCGCCGACGAAATGGATCCGCACGAGCGCGACAAGGCGCAGTTCTATCTGCGGCAGGTGACCGCGGCGCTCTCGCCCTCGAATTTCGTCGGAACGAATCCCGAGCTCCTGCGCATGACGCTTCAGGAGAGCGGCGAAAACCTCGTGCGTGGCCTCAAGATGATGGCGGAGGACATCGAGGCCGGCAAGGGTAACCTGCGCATCCGACAGGTTGACGCGCGCGACTTCCAGCTCGGCGTCAACATGGCCAACACGCCCGGCAAGGTGATCTTCCGCAACGATCTCATCGAGCTCATCCAATACGCGCCGACAACGCCCGATGT
>NZ_JBKQOT010000107.1:0-6861 GCF_052145395.1 Roseiarcus sp. | reverse complement strand
TCCAAGGAATTCCAAGAAAATCCAACCTCCAGAATCCGGAGATTTGCGGAGCTGGCGCCTGTCTCCGCGGACGCCTGAGGAAATCCAAATGTCTCGCGTCGGCGGCGTCCAGGCGACCGGCTGGCCTCCCTCAAACGGATTCGTCGCCATGGCCCATCGACAGGCTTTGGCGCCCGGCGGATGGCCGCAATGATGGAGCCGGTTCAACCTGAAGATATTCTAGTAAACGGATAGACAATATGTAACTCTTGGTCCGGGCAATCCCGCCCTTCGGGAACGATCAGCCATGTCGAAAATCGTCAGCGAGGTGATCGCGGCCAACGACGTTTACGTCCAAAACTTCGGCGACAAGGGGAAGCTGCCGCTGCCGCCGGGTCGAAAACTCGCCATTCTGACCTGCATGGACGCCCGGCTCGATCCGGCGAAATACGCGGGCCTCGCCGAAGGCGACGCCCATGTCATCCGCAACGCGGGCGGGCGCGCCACCGACGACGCGATCCGGTCGCTGGTCATCTCCCACAAGCTTCTCGGCACGCAGGAATGGTTCGTCATCCACCACACCAACTGCGGCATGGAGCTTTTTTCCGACGAGATCATCGCGGACCTGCTCGACGACGACCTCTCGACCGCCTCGTTCGACCGCAAGACCTGGTCCAATCCCCATCACCATGGCGGCCACGCCGCCGGCCATTTCGTCAAATGGCACACCATCAAGAACCAGACGGCAAGCGTCGTCCAAGACGTCCGCCGCATCCGCGAGCACCCGCTCGTTCCCCAGAACGTACCGGTCTACGGCTACGTCTACGACGTCAGCTCAGGCCGCCTCGAGGAGGTGAAGGCGGCGACGGAGGCGGGCAGGGCGGTCGCCTGACGGCGCGCCGCGATGACGGCCGGTTCCCCCTTGGGGAGAAGCGGTCATCCCCGGTTCACGGCCGATGGAAGCGGTGCTGCTTCATCATCTCGATGAAGGCCTCCATGTCGAGCGCGCCCTCAAGGACGCCGTCGGCGCCGGCCGGAAGTTGCACGCCCTCGCGGAGGCGCCGGCCTTCGCCGAAGAAGGCGAGCGGCTTGCCGTGCCAGAAGGCCTCGCCGAGAAACTCGTGGGCGAGCCGCGACCGAGCGAGCGCGTCGGCTGCCTCCGGGGAGAATGGCGGCGTCGTAGAGGACCGAGGGCGCATTGGGCGCGGCCTTGTTGACCTTGATGCGCTCGCCGTCGGCGCCGGCCACGTGGCCCGCGTGGGGCCCGATGATGTCGAAGACCGCGTCCTCGTCTTCGAGCGCGGACGTGATCTCTTCCAGCATGCCGGCGTCGACCCCATCGTCGATCAGAATCGCGACCTTGCGGCCTTTGATGCTGTCCGCCCGCTTGTTCATGCTAAGCGCAGGCGAGGAAAGCTCGGCGGCGTCGGCCTTGAGCGGCCCGGAGGGAGTCGGCGCCGACGGCGTCGGGTTCAGCGGATCGCCGGCCGGTGCGACGCGGATGCCAGTCTTTTCCGAAACCCGATCCGCCAGTTCGCTCGAGATGTTGACCAAGAGCTCGTTCATCGCCCGCGCGCGCACCGCCTCCGTCTCGACCATGTTGAGCTCGAAGGAAAAGGCTGCGGCGATGTGGTCCTTTTCCCAGTCGCTCATGCTGTTCCAGAATAGGGTCGCCTGGCTGAAGTGATCGGAGAAGGCCGGGCTTCGCCGCCGGATCTTCACGCCTTCCACCGAGGCCGGATAGCTTTGGAAAACGTCCGGGGCGTCGCCGCCCTGAGCGGGACGCCCGCCGCCGAGCGAGTTGGGGAAGTAGGCAACGCGGCCGGAATTGATCGTTTTGCGCCCCTCGGCGTCGCGCTGGTTGTTGTGGACCGGGCAGAGGGAGCGGTTAATCGGCAGTTCCGCGAAATTCGGCCCGACACGCTTGAGCTGCGTATCGAGATACGAGAACAGCCGCCCCTGCAGGAGCGGATCGTTGCTGAAGTCGATACCGGGCACGACGTGGCCGAGATGGAAGGCGGCCTGCTCCGTCTCGGCAAAAAAATTGTCCGGATTGCGGTTCAGCACCATGCGGCCGACGCGGCGCACAGGAACCTCCTCCTCCAGGATGAGCTTGGTCGGGTCCAGAATGTCGAAGCCGAATTTTTGCTCGTCCCTCTCCTCGACGATCTGGAGCCCAAGCTCCCATTCGAGGAAGTCGCCGCGCTCGATCGCCTCGAACATGTCGCGGCGGTTGAAGTCCGGGTCCTTGCCGGCGATCTTCTGGGCTTCGTCCCACCACAGGGAATAGACACCTTTCAGCGGTTTCCAGTGGAACTTGACGAAGCGTGACACGCCTTTCTCGTTGACGAGCCGGAAGGTGTGGACACCAAAACCTTCCATCATGGCGAAGCTGCGGGGCAGGGCGCGGTCGCTCATCACCCACATCAGCATGTGCGCCGACTCCGGCGTCAGCGAGACGAAGTCCCAGAACGTGTCGTGCGCGGAAGCCGCCTGCGGAATCTCGTTGTTCGGCTCGGGCTTCACCGCATGGATGAAATCGGGGAACTTGATCGCGTCCTGGATGAAGAAAACCGGCATGTTGTTGCCGACCAGGTCCCAGACGCCTTCGTCGGTATAGAATTTCACCGCAAATCCGCGCACGTCGCGCGGCGTGTCGGCCGACCCTCGCGACCCGGCGACGGTCGAGAAGCGCACGAAGACGGGCGTCTGCTTCGACGGATCGCGGAAGAGCTTGGCCTTGGTCAGCTCCGACAGGTCCTCGTAGACCCGGAAATAGCCGTGCGCCGCCGCGCCGCGCGCGTGCACCACGCGTTCCGGGATGCGCTCGTGGTCGAAGTGGGTGATCTTCTCCCGGAGGTGAAAGTCCTCGAGCAAGGTGGGGCCGTGCTCGCCGACTTTCAGCGAGTTCTGGTCGTCGCCGAGCGGCAATCCTTGGTTGGTGGTCAGGACCTCCCCCGCCTCGACGGTGTCGTCCAGCAAAACCTCGGTCTTCAGCGTTTCCGCCCGCGCTATCTGCTTGTCCGAACGTGTCGCCTGACCCGAAGTCCGCGACTTCGGGTCAGGTTTGGATTTCGACGCGGCTTTGGGGGCGGATTTGGCCATCGGGACGGGTCCTTGAGTGGGGGATCGTCCCTAACAATCGCCAAGGCCGTCCGGTTCCCGTCGTCGTCGGCGAGAAAAGCCGTTTCGGGGTTGGTGGCTGGCTTCCAGAGGGCAGGGGGCGTCCCCTGCCCTGACCTGTCAGTATCCGACGGTGAACCGTTCGCGGATGTGGGCCGGCTTTTCCAGCTCGTCCACGGCGGCGATAGCGTAGTCCTCGAACGAGATGCTGCTGCCGTTGTCGTTGGTCAAAAGCTGGTCCTTGCCGATCCGGAATTTGCCGGTGCGCTCGCCGGGAGCGAACATCGCCGAAGGCGACAGGAAGGTCCAGTCGAGGTCGCCCGTCGTCGTGCGCAAAAGTTCGAGGAATTCCGCGCCTTTCGACGCCTCGGCCTTGTAGGCGGTCGGGAACTGGGGCGTGTCGATCAGGCGCACGCCCGGCGCGACCTCGAGACTGCCGGCGCCGCCGACGACGAAATAGCGCTTCACGCCGGACTCGCGCACCGCCTCGAGGATGAGCGCGGGATCGCTCGCCGTGTAGTGGACTGAGCTGATCACCGCGTCATGGCCCTTGATGAGGGCGACGAGACCCCGCTTGTCGTAGACGTCGCCTTTGACGGCGGTGACGCCCGGCCGGGCCGCGATCTTTTCGGGATGGCGGGCGATAGCGGTGACGGTATGGCCGCGCGCCGAGAGCTCGGCGAGCAGGCGCGAGCCGGCCTGTCCGGACGCGCCGATGAGGGCGACTTTCACGATGGCCTCCAATGCAGTATGGTTTTGATACCAGGTATCAGGGCGATACGATGACGGCGGCCGCGGCGCTTGTAAAGAAAGCACCTTTTGGAAACCAGGTTTCCGTAAGGGAACCGGACGACACGGCGCGTCCGGACCCTTATGCCGCGGGCTGTCCGACCCGGGTGCTGCTCGACCGCATCGGAGACAAGTGGACCGTTCTCGCGCTCGCGCTCATCAGCGAGGAGCCGAGGCGTTTCAATGCGTTGCGGCGCGCCATTGAAGGCCTGACGCAGAAGATGCTGTCCCAGACCCTGAAGGCGCTGGAGCGCGACGGCCTTGTTACGCGTACGGTCCTTCCGACAACGCCCGTCTCGGTCGAATATGCGATCACGCCGCTCGGCCGGACGCTCTCGGCGACCCTCGACGCGCTGCAGCGCTGGGCGCGCGACCATATCGGCGAGGTCCTCACCGCCCAGCGGCGCTACGACAAGCGCGACTGAACCCGGACGCCAACCGCCCGAAGGTCTTTAGGTTCCATAATATACATTATGCGAATCAAGGACGCTTCGGAACGGGCGCACGGCGGGCGGTCGCACCCACGGCATGGCCGAGGTCGGACGGAACCAGTCCCCTAAAGCGGACGTTCACCCGGACGCTGCGCAGTCGTCGCCGGGGCCGCATGTCCATTCCGCTCGCTCTCGACGCCCTCAATTTTCTGTCCGCCGACGTCCGCAATCTCTTTGGCCCTTTCATCAACGTCTTTCTCGTCACCGGCCGGCACTGGACGCAGACCGAAGTTGGGCTCGTGACGACGGCCAGCGGTCTCCTTGGCATCGCGCTCCAGACCCCGATCGGCGCGGCCATCGACGTCACTCGAGGGAAGCGCGAAGTCATCGTGGCGACCATGGCGGCCATGTCGGTCGCGGCGCTGTTCATCGTCATCCGTCCCACTTTCTGGCCGATGGTTTTCGCGACCAGCATCCTGGCCATCGCCGGCGACGCCTTCGCGCCCGCCGTCGCCGCGCTGACCCTCGGCCTCGTGCCGAAGGACGCTTTCGCCCGAAGACTCGGCCGCAATTCGGCCTTCGACCATGGCGGGAACATTGCGACAGCGCTCGTCGCTGGCCTCGTCGGTTATCTGTTTTCCCAGCGGGCCGTGTTCTTGCTCGTGCCTTTCTACGCGGCCCTGACGTCGGCTGCCGTGCTCAGCATTCCGGCCGGCGCGATCGACCACGACCGGGCGCGCGACCTCGGCAAGGAGCGCGACCACGGAGCAGCGGCGGCGGAGGATTTTGCGCTGTTTCGGAACCCGTCGTTGGTCGTCTTCGCCGCGTGCGCCTTCTTCTTCCATTTCGCCAACGCCCCGCTCCTGCCGCTCGTCGGGCAGAAGCTGGCGCTTCAGTTCCCGCGGGAGGCGACCGCGATGATGTCGTTCTGCATGGTGGCGGCGCAGGCGGTGATGGTTACGCTGTTCATGCCCGAGACGCGTGACGATGGGCGCTTGCGCGGCGCCGACACGAACCCCGCCGTCAGGCGCGCTATGCCAACGTGATGAGAAACGCCTGTGGCGTTGGGCCGCATTCGGGTCAAAGGCGTCCGGCGCTAGAAGAAGCAGTTCACCCTGCCCCTCTCCATGCGCTCACGGGGAGACGTGTCCCATGACCACCGACCCCGCGTCCCGCATTCCGCGAAACCGCGCCGACGACTATACGCCCGAAGCGGCCGCCGAGCGCCGGGCCTTTATCGAGGCGCGAACCGAAGCGCGCCTCGACCATGTCGGCCGCTACGCGTTCGATCCGAAAAGCCTTCCGGGCAATATCGAGAATTTCATCGGCGCGGCGCAGGTGCCGATCGGGCTCGCCGGGCCGCTGCGCATCAACGGCGAGCGCGCGCAAGGCGAATTTTACATTCCGATGGCGACCACCGAGGGGACGCTGGTCGCCAGCTACAATCGCGGCATGCGCCTCATCACCGAGTGCGGCGGCGCCAAGGCGACGGTGGTCGCGCGGTCGATGCAGCGCTCGCCGGTTTTCCTGTTCGAGGACGCCCTCGAGGCGCGCGAATTCGGCGCGTGGGTCGACGCGCATTTCGAGGCGATCAAGGCGGCCGCCGAGACAACGACGCGCTCGGGCAAGCTCGTGTCGATCCAGCAGTTCGCCGTCGGCCCGACGCGGCACCTGCGGTTCAATTTCACCACCGGCGACGCCGCCGGCCAGAACATGTCCGGCAAGGCGACCGCGGCGGCTTGCGAATGGATCCGCGCCAACCGGCCGGGCGGCGCGCGATACATTCTCTCGGGCAACACCGACACCGACAAGAAGCACTCGCAGATGAACATGCTCGCGACGCGCGGCCGGCGCGTCGTCGCCGAGGCCGTCCTCGGCAAGGAGGCCCTGAAACGAATGATGCGGGTGGACCCGCGAGACCTCTTCTACGCCCGTCAGGTTTCCCAGGCCGGCGCCTTTCTCGCGGGCTCCGCCAACAACGGCGCCCATGCCGCGAACGGGCTCGCCGCGATGTTCATCGCCACTGGGCAGGACGCGGCTAACGTCGCCGAGTCGCATGCCGCGATCGTCTACGCGCAATTGCTCGAGGACGGCGATTACTACTGGTCGATCACCCTGCCCGCCCTGATCGTCGCCACGGTCGGCGGCGGGACCGGGCTTGCGACCCAGAGCGAGTGCTTGGCGATGCTCGGCTGCCAGGGCTCCGGCAAGGCGGACAAGCTCGCCGAGATCTGCGCGGCCGTCGCGCTGGCGGGCGACATTTCGCTCTCCTGCGCGATCCTTTCGGGAGACTGGGTGTCCAGCCACGAGCGCTTGGGACGCAACCGGCCTCCCTAGCACTGCTTTCGACCTGCCCAACCCGCCTCCGGCGCGGCTACGCCCGCGGACCGTCGCGGGACGGGGCCGCCAAGCGCGATAAGGAAATCGCGGTCGCGACAGGCGCGGCTTTCGCCTGCCGCAAAAGCCCTGTCAGTGAAAAAGCATCGTCGCCGGGCGTTGTTGCACGTCGTTCGACTGTCTCATTCCCGCTCGATGCCGG
>NZ_JBKQOT010000106.1:0-23227 GCF_052145395.1 Roseiarcus sp. | reverse complement strand
TGAGCTGACGTCGGCGGTTACGACCGGGCAAGGGAACTTGTCCCGCGGCTACACCGCGCGCTCATGATCGGGGCGGCTTTCTCTTTTGGACCGCCCCGAGGCGGGTTACGCCGCCTTGGCTTCGGGCGCAGCCTCGGCGCGCTTCTTCTCGACCTCCCGCTTGAGGTTCAGGGCGCCTTCGGACAGCTCCGCGTCGCGGGCCTTGACGAGGAAGTTGTCGAGTCCGCCGCGGTGCTCGACAGAGCGAAGCGCCGCCGCGCTGACGCGCAGGCGCACGGCGCGCTCCAGCGTTTCGGATAGGAGCGTGACCTGCACGAGGTTCGGCAAGAAGCGGGTGCGCGTCTTGCGGTTGGAGTGGCTGACCTTGTTGCCGTACTGAACGGCCTTGCCGGTCAGCTCGCAGCGGCGTGACATCGCGCGGATCCTTCGCAGAGAAATGGGACACGAGGCCCGGACAAACGAAAAACGGGCCGCCTCGGTCAGGAAGCGTCCCGCCGGTCGATCCGGCCCTGGCTTATTGGGTCGCGGGTCTATAGGGGAAGGGATTTTCCGCGTCAAGTTGTCGATCGAGCAAACATCTGGCAAGGCGCGGCAAGCGCCGTGACATGGGAGACGACCTTGACCGATCTCGTCCACCCCGCCGACCCGCTCCACGCGGTCGAGCATCTCGAGGCGCTGCGCGCGGCGATCGCCCAGCGCGCCCGCGACTGCGGCCGCGCGCCGGAAGACGTCAAGCTCGTCGCGGTCTCAAAAACCTTCTCCGCCGACGAGATCTGGCCGACGATCGCCGTCGGCGGACAGACCGTGTTCGGCGAGAACCGAGTGCAGGAGGCGATCCCGAAATGGCGCGACCTGCGCGCCCGCGCCGCGGGTCTCGGCAAGACGATCGAGTTGCACCTCATCGGGCCGCTGCAGAGCAACAAGGCGCGCGAGGCGGTGGAGAATTTCGACGTCATCGAGACGGTCGACCGGGAGAAGATCGCCGCGAGCCTCGCCCACGAGACCCAGCTGCTCGGCAAGCATCCGCGCCTCTATGTCGAGATCAACACCGGCGCCGAGCCGCAGAAGGCGGGCGTTTTGCCCGAGGACGCCGACGCCTTTCTCGCGCTCTGCCGCGACACGTACAATCTGACGATCGAGGGGCTGATGGCGATTCCCCCGGTTGGCGAGCAGGCCTCGCCTCATTTCGCCCTGCTCAGCGTTATTGCGAAGCGCAACGGTCTCACGGAGCTGTCGATGGGCATGAGCGCGGACTGGCCGCTCGCTGTGCAGCTCGGCGCGACGGCCGTCAGGGTCGGCAGCGCCATTTTCGGCGCGCGCGCGCTGCGCTAGGACGACGCGCGGGTTCGGCCTCATCGCAGGAGTCAAAGGGATTTCATGGCGGTTCTCGTTTTCATCCTCAGCCTCGTCCTCCTGGCCGCCGGCGCGGCCAGCGGCTACATGAGCCTCGACCTGGTTCCGACGGCCCCGGGCTTGCTCTACGCCTTCGCCGGCGCGGTCGGAGTCGTCGGGGCGATCGTCGTCTTCGCCCTCGGCGTCCTCATCGTTCGCGTCGGCCGGCTGACCCGGGCGTTGCGCGAGCAGGCTGCCGCCGCGGCAATCGCAGCCGCGCCGCCCGTTCCGGTCGAGGAGCCTGCCGCGCTTCCGCCGCACTTCGAGGACGCCGAGCCGGAAGCCGCGGAAATCGAAACCGAGCCGGCGCAGGAACTCGAGCCGGAAGCGGAGCTGGAGGCGACGGCCGAGAAGCCCTCGACGGAGGCGCAAGGCGAGACCGAGGACGCTGAGGGCGCGGCCGACGAGACGGTCAACGAAAACCGCGCCGGGCGCCTGCCGACTCTCGACGAGATCGAACGGGCGATCGAGACGCCCGAGGCCCCGCCGACCCTGATTGGCCGCTACACCTCCGGCGGCGCGAACTACATGATCTTCTCCGACGGCACGATCGAGGCGGAGACCGACGAAGGCGCATTCAAGTTCGCCTCGATGGGAGACTTCAAGAAATTCCTGCTGGACCGCAACGCCAGCAAGAAGTGACCGCTGTCGCGGCTGCGGATGTCGATCCAAGGATGTCGATCCGAGGGTGTCGAGCGGACGGCTGCGCGGCTCGCGGCTATCGGTTACAATGCGGAATTGTCTCGTTGACCCCTTTTGGCCCTTTGGGCAGGCATAAAATCGGGCGACCGGAAGATGCTGGATGCGCTGCGCCTTTGCGACGTCGGCCGACTCGACATGTGCATTGTCACCAAGAGCGGCCTGCCGGGGAAGGCGAATGATTACGCTCGAAGTCTGGCCCGCGCGAAACTCGAACTCGTGATGTCGCCGCCGCCGGAGAGCCGGGAGGGGGCGGCATGATCTTCCGCCAATTGTTCGACAGCGTTTCCAGCACTTACAGCTATGTGCTGGCGAGCCGTCGCGGCGGCGAGGCCCTCATCATCGATCCCGTGCTCGAAAAGGTCGACCGGTATTTGAAGCTGATGGAGGAGCTCGACCTCAAACTCGTCAAGGCGGTCGACACCCACCTGCACGCCGACCACATCACCGGGCTTGGGGCGCTGCGCGACCGGACCCATTGCGTGACCGTCATGGGCGACGAGAGCAAGGTCGACGTCGTCTCGATGCGGATCGCCGAAGGCGACCGGCTGACGATCGAGGGCCTGAGCCTCGATGTCCTCTACACCCCGGGCCATACCGACGACTCCTACAGCTTTGTCGCAGGCGACCGCGTCTTCACCGGAGACACGCTGCTAATCCGGGGCACCGGGCGCACTGACTTCCAGAACGGCGACGCGCGCGCGCAGTGGGAGAGCCTGCAACGGCTTCTCAGGCTGCCGGAAGAGACGCTCGTCTACCCCGGGCACGACTACAAGGGCGATACGGTCAGCACCATCGCCGAGGAGAAGCGCTTCAATCCGCGCCTCAAGGCGCGCGACGCCGACGAATATGCGGCGCTGATGGCTTCGCTCAATCTGCCGAACCCGAAGATGATGGACGTGGCGGTGCCCGCCAACATCCATCAGGGGCTGCATCAGGAGGAGGTCGCCCGGCGCGGCTGGGCGTTTTCAGCCGAGGAGGCGAAGGCCCTGATCGGGCGCGCCGGCGTCGCCCTGATCGATCTGCGCGAGAAGGGCGAGCGCGAGCGGAAAGGCGCCATTCCCGGGTCGCTGCACGCGCCCTACGCCGACCTCATGGACAACATCGACAAGGGCGGCCTGATCCACGAGCTGGCGATGAGCGGCAAGACGATCCTGTTCTACTGCGCTTTCGGTGAGCGTTCAGCGATGGCCGTTCAGGCCGCGCAGGACAAGGGCCTGACCTCGGCGCGCCACATCGAGGGCGGCATGGCGGCGTGGACGAAGGCGGGCGGCGAACGGCGCTGACGCCCAAGGCGGGGCGACCTTCCGCACCGGGGCGCCGCGGGCCGTCGGGGTCGACCTGCACACGGGAAATGCGCTCACGGCCCTCGCTGACGATCCCGGCAAACGGCGCGTTGTTCCTCAAGGCGGACCGCTGAGCCGAAGCCTCGGCGGATCCCGCCGCGTCGCGGCCATGCCGCTCGGAAGGCGGCTGGCTTCGGATGGCTGCGACGGACGAGCGCTATTCCACCATCAGCCCGCGCCGGCCGAGTTCAGCAAGCGACTCGTCCAGCCGCCATTCGGCCTCGTTCTGGGCGATGGCGAACAGCCGGGCGAATTCCTGGACGAGCTCGACGCGCGTCCGGCTCCCGTCGATCAGCGGGACGAACGCGAGCATCCTCGGCTCATCGATGCGGATCATCGCGTGCCGCAATGTCGCGAGCTGCATTTCGCCGCGCCCCGCCTGAACGCGGGCGAGCGCGTTCGCCTTCGGGCGGTCGCCGGGCCGGTCGACGAACGGCTGCGGGACCGTGGCGAGGCGGACCACGTGGGTGACGAACAGCTGGTAGAGATGATCGGCGAGCGCGTCCAGTTCCAGCGCCGCGTCGAGCGGGAGGGCGAGCGGGAAGGTCTCGGAAAGCCGGGTCAACAAGCCGGCGAGCGCCGGGTTGTTGGTGCGGAGCTTCGCTCCGCCGCTCGAGACGAACAGCGCTCCCTCCGGCGCATTGGGGTCGGCGTTCTCGATCCTCAGGTCCGCTGAGGCCCAGAGGCCGCGCAAACGGGCGGCCTCGCGGCGCGGGTCCGGCGCGCCGCCGCGCGCGAAGATCGCATTCCGGAACGGGCGCAGGTTCCGGAAATCGGCGAGCTGCTCGAATCGGCCCCAGTCGCCGCCGGATCGCGCGCGCAGCGAGGCGAACGGCTCGGTCGGGAAGAACGCCTCGGCGCTGACGTTCGGCTCGGCGTCACAGAGGTAGGCGAGGCCGAACGGCCGCGCGCGAGCGATAACCTGGCTCAGCATTTCGGGCGCATAGCCCGGAGCGAGCTCGTCGTGGAAAAGCACCTCGGGCGCCTTGCGAAGAATCCCCTTCGCCACGCTCTTCAACGCGCTTTCGTCGGCATCTGTATCCGACCACGACTCGATCTGCTCGGCGAGGAACGCGCGCGCGATTTCCAGCCTTTCGGCCGGGTCGTCGGCGCCGTCCGTCACCGTGACGAGCATGTCGCGAACGGCTTGCCTGAGGCGGGCGCCGGGCAGCGCGTTGAAGCTGACGAAGGCGAGCCCGTGAGGCGTAAGACGTTCGCCGATGGCGCGCATCAGCGCGGTACGGACAGCGTCGGGCGTCCATGCGTAGACGCCATGGGCGATGATGAAGTCGAAGTCGCCGAAGGCGCCGCCGATATCGGAGAGGTCGAGGGCGTGAAAGGCGGCATTGCCGGCGCCGCATTGCGCCGCCGTCGCGCGCGCGTTGGCAATCGCCGGCCCGTCGATGTCGACTCCGACGAACTCGGCGCCGGGGGCGGCGATCGCCATGGCCATGAGGTTGACGCCCTCGCCGCATCCGATCTCCAGGACGCGCGACGCGCCGAATGGCGGGACCTTCCGACCGAGCAAGGCCGCAAGCGCCCCGATCGCGGCGGGATGGGTCTGACCATAGACTTGGCTCGGGTAGCGAATGGTGGCGTTGGTCACGCGAGGGCCTTAGAGCGAGAGGCCGTGCTCCGCCGCAAGCGCCTTCAGCGGCGCGTGCGGCCGCGCGCCGAGGTGCTGGATGATCTCGGCGGCGGCGAGCGCGCCGAGGCGGCCGCAGGTCGTCATGTCGCAGCCGCGGGCGAGGCCGGCGAGGAACCCGGCCGCGAACATGTCGCCGGCCCCGGTCGTGTCGACGAGCCTTTCGATCGGGAAGGCGGGCGCCTCCCAGGTGTTCTCGCCTTCGACCACGACGCAGCCCTTCTCGGAGCGGGTGACGATTCCGAGCACGCCCTCGGCGCGGAGCGCATCGAGCCCCTCGTCGAAATGCGGCGTCTCGTACAGCGACAGCAGTTCATCCGTGTTGGCGAAGATCGTGTCGACCGTCTTCGAGCGCATGAGGTCGATGAACTCGCCGCGGAAGCGGTCCACGCAGAACGAATCCGACAACGTCAGCGCGACGCGGCGCCCGGCCGCATGGGCGACCGCGCCCGCCTTCTGGAAGGCGGATTTCGCCGCCGGGCGGTCCCACATGTAGCCTTCGAGGTACACGACCTTCGCCGACCGCACGAGGTCCTCGTCCACGTCCGGCGGCGCGAGATACGTGCTCGCGCCCAGGTAGGTGTTCATCGTGCGCTCGCCGTCCGGCGTGACATAGACGAAGCACCGCCCGGTCGCTGGCCCGTGAACGGCCGGATGGGTGTCGAACGCGACCCCGGTCGAACGGATGTCGGCGATGAATGTCTGCCCGAGCGGATCGCGCTTGACCTTGCCGATATAGGCGGCCGACACGCCAAGCGACTCCACGCCGACGATGGTGTTGGCCGCCGAGCCGCCGGAGACGACGATCGGATCGACGCGGGCGGCGTAGAGCTGCTCGGCGCGATCCTCGTCGATGAGCGTCATAGCGCCCTTCACCATCTCATGCGCGTCGAGATAGGCATCGTCGGCGTGGGCGAGAATGTCGACCAGCGAGTTGCCCAAGCCAAGAACCTCGATCGATTTCATCATCGCCCGCTCTCAAAAAATCCGCCGCCGGGCTTTCGCATTGCCGAAAGGCGCGGTCAATCGGGGATCCCCGAAGCTTCGATCGGCTCACGGACGCTCGTGTTGACGCCAGCCCCGCCCGCGGCGCCGCAGCGTTCGTGGCGCGTGGCTTTGCGGCTCGACCGGCCCGGTGATGTTCAGCGTGCGGTCGAACGCCTCGTCGGAGGCGACTTCGCTGGCCTCGTCTCTCGCCGCGTCGGCCGGCGATTCCTGCGGCGCGGACCTGGCTGCCGCCGGTGGCGGGGGCGCCGGGGCGTCGGCCCGCGGGGCCGGGACTGTTGGCGGCGGGGCGCCTGCGCCGCTGGTCGCGCTTCCCGCGATCAACAAGGGCGGCAGGATGGCGGCGGCGCCGGTCTCGACCGGACCGAGCGGCGGCGCGACGCCCGCCGACGGCGGCGCCTCCATCTTGGCCGCGGCTGCGGATGGAACGGCGGCGACCGGATTCTTCGCTGACATCGGATCCGCGCCCTCGACCTTCCGCGCGGCGCCGGGGCCGATCTCGACCGTCGCGGTCATGCCGGCGACGAGCCGGACATCGCTCGGGACGGATTCGAGGTGGATGCGGACCGGCACGCGCTGGGCGAGCCGAACGAAGGTGAAGATCGGATTGACCGTCGCGAGCCCCGAGGAGGACGACGCGGCGTTCGGCACGCTGATGCCGCGCGCGACGCCCTGGACGTAACCTTGCAGGACCTGGGGATAACCCATGAGCTTGACCGAGGCTGCGTCGCCGTCATGGATCGACTCGAGGAAGGTCTCCTCGAAATAGGCGTCCACCCAGTAGGAGTCCGCGTCGATCACGGAGACCTGGCGCTGTCCGACATTGGCGTAGTCGCCAACGCGCGCCTGCAGGTTGGTGACATAGCCGTTCGCCGGCGAAACGATCCGCGTGCGCTGAAGATTGAGGCGCGCGTTGTCGAGATCCGCGAGCGCAAGCTGGTATTGCGCGTTGGCGCTGAGCGATTTGCTGGCGTAGACCTGCTGTTCCTCGAGCGTCACCGCGAGATCGTTCAACTTCTGACGCCGGGCCCACTCGGCTTCGGCGTTCTGCGCCACGGCCTTCGCCTGCGAGACGCCCGCCTCCGCCTGCCGCACCGCGATCGCGTAGCTCGCGGGGTCGATCTGCATCAGGAGATCGCCTTTGTGGACGAACGCGTTGTCGCGCACGGGCAAATCGACGATCTGTCCGGCGACCTGGGGGGCGATGGTGACGACGTAGGCGCGCACCGTTCCGTCACGCGTCCAGGGCGTCGCCATATAGGCCCGCCAGGCGTACCAGCCGAGCGCCGCCGCGACCGCGGCCACGGCGAACGTGGCGAAGAAGCGAAGCGCGGCCCCCGCCCATGCGCCCGTGCGCGGCCGGCTTTTCTCTTTGGGCGTGGTGCGCGCGGCGACCGCCGCGTCCTGGTCGATGCTGGCCATTCAGCCGCCCCGATGCGCGAGGAAAAGCGTGAGGCTGGAGGCGAGGATGACATAGACGGCGAATTCGAACAGGGCCGGATGCCAGACGCGCCGCAGGAGGCCGAGGCCGCCGGTCGCGCGACGAAGGATTACAAAGGCAAGGGCGGCGACGACGAGAATCGGCGCGGCGGGCGCGACATAAATTCCAAAAAGGTCGACCTCGCGGAAGCTCATCCTCGGCCTCGCTGCTCGAAAAACTCGGGAAACGTCTGCAATTCCTCGGAGATGGCGAGGGCGGCCGCGCGCAGCCGCCGGACGATTCTCGCTTCCGGCTCCGCATGCGTCAACTCGCGATCGAGCGCCGCGAGACCCGCGAGCGCAGCCGGCATGCGCCCTTCGGCGAGCGGACGGAAAGCCGCCTCGATCGCGGCTTCGGACGCGAAACGGGGCGCGACGCATCGCAGCCGGATGATCCGCGCGCCGACCGCGAGCGCCGACGCCATATAGGCGCGCTCGATCGGCGCCGCCTCGTCGGGAAGCGCGACGATCCGGGCGAACATGCGGTCGACCCACCGGCCCATCGAGCGCGTCCCGCGTCCGCAAGCCAGAGTCCTCACATCGGCGAGCGTGAAGCGGACGAGTCGGCGGGCGCGAAGCGCCGGAGACGGCGGCGGAAGGAGCCGGATCAGGACGAGGCCGGCCGCGATGCCCGAAAGGATCGCGAGAACATTATTGTAGAACTGCCCCGCGTCGTACGTCGTCACGTTGTTCAGCGACAAGAACGGGATCAGGTTGAACGCGGCGGCGCTGAAGAACATCGGCTGCCACGGCCAGGCGATCATGACGCCAAGCGGAACGAAGGCGAGCCCCAGCGCGACGCTGAGTTCGGGGAATGTGGAGACGGCGGGCAGGACTCCGAACATCAGCGTCGCGGCAAGGACGGCGCTCAATGCGCAGCCGAACAGGAAGATCATGGCGGCCGAGGAGGCCCGATCGCCCTGCAGCGGGAAGAGGACGGCGGCGACGATCGCAAAGGTGAGGGCGAGCGGTCCGCTCGGCCACGCGGTCGCGATCCAGAACGCCGAAACGAGCGCGACGGTCAGGAAGACCCTTGCGGCGACGATCGCGGGCGGCAGCCAGTCGACCACATGAAGCGCTGCGAGCGCATCTTCGCGCCGCGTCCGTCCCGGGTCGGCGATCAGGGTCAGTCCATTGAGCGCGCGCGCCATTCCGACGAGGCCCGAGGCGGCGGCGTCCGCCAGCAATTGCGACGACGGCGAATCCGGCGCGGTTCGCGCGGCGGCCCGCGCCGCCGCAGCGCAGGCGTCGCGCAGCGCCGCAGGGTCGGTTAGGCCTCCCTCCGGCGTCGCCGACAGGTCGCGCAGGATCGGGATCACCGCGCCGGCGTCATGCTCGCGCTCCGCGGCGGGAAGGCGCCCCAGATGCACCGACAGCGTCCGCCAAGCCGAGATCGTGTCGATCAGTCCGTGCACGGCGGCTTGCAGGATGCGGGAGCGGTAGCGCAGATCCGAGGCCTCGCCCATTGCCGTGTCGATCATCGGGTCGAGCGCGATCACTTGCCGCATCGCCTCGCGGCGCGTCTCGCGGGAGGACGGCTCCATCGGGTCGTCGGCGAAGACCGCGCCGGTGAAGCCGGACAGCGCGGAAGCGGCGACGGACGCGAAGGCGGCGCCGAGCCGGCGCCGCGCGCCGCCGAGGTCGGTGAGCGCCAGCACGACGCCAGCGCTGACAATACCCACTGCGATCTCGACGACGCGGAAAATCGCGAACGTCACGACCGCGGGGCTCGCGCCGCCCGTCGGGCCGAAGACGTCGCTGGCGATCACCGCGGCGGTGAAGCCGGCGAGACCCGCGCCATAAGCGGCGAAGTTCTTGAGCACCGCGCCAGCGAAGCCGCAGGCCGCGCTCCACACGGCGAGGCCCGTCAGGAACCCGACGCGGCTTTGCGGGAAAGCGGCGGCGATGAGCACGATCGCCAGTCCGCCGACGGCCGTTCCGATCAAACGGAATGAGCCTTTGCGCAGGGATGCGCCAAGCTGCGGCTGGCAGACCAGCGCGGCCGTCGTCCCGGCCCATGACGGCTCGCTCAGCTGCAAGGCGAAGGCGACGTAGAGGGCAAGGCAGACCGACGTCCAGAGCCGCAGGGCGAACAAAAGCGGCCCGACCGCCCTCGCCGAAAGGCGGTCGAAAGCCGTCGTCAGGCCGGCCTCGGCGATCGATCGCGCGTCGCTCATCCGCCTCTCCCGCTAGTCGAGACCCAGCGTTACCAGAAACTCGCGATCCGTTCGACTTTGGCCGATTGGTCTCGCAGCGTTTCCATATCAGAGCGCGACGGAGAGATCGCTCCACACCACGGCCCGTCGACGGAGCGCCGACGGTCGAATCTGGACGACGTCCCTGGAGATTTTCGGAAAACGAGCCGGGCCCGGCGCCGGTCAGGCCCACACGCCGACGGCGGATTTCAACCGCTCGGGTTCACAATCTACCGATTGGCGTCCCTCCGAGCGGCGGAAGTGCGAAAATAGCGGTCATGAGGCCGGGGGCATGCCCCAGTTCGACAGTGGTCCTCAGACTGATGCTGGAGGCAGTTACTCTTTTCGCGCTACTGACGGCGAGCGGCCCGTCCACCGCCTGAAAGCACGATTGAAAGAAGCCGGCCCCTCATAGCCGAGGAGCCACGCGATTTGCGAAAGCGATACGCTTTGTTCCTTTATGTATTGGAGCGCGAGGCTTTGCCGCAACTGATCCGAAATCTGCTCATAAGTTGTCCCCTCGTCCGCCAGTTTTCGCGTGAGCGTTCGCTCGCTGAGGCCTAATGACCTGGCGACGCTGTGTCTCTTTGCCTTACCGTGAGGCAGCAGCTTTTGCGTCTCTTTCTCGACTGCCGCTCGTAGCGACCCGATCGCCGTGTTGCGCTCTTTTGCGGCCGCATCGCAAATGGGCCGAAGCGTCTCAAGCAAGCGCGGATCTGCTGTGACGAGCGGGAGAGCCAGGGTCTCATTCGAGAACGCGAGTTGATCGCGCGATGCGCCAAACTCGACTGGGCAACGGAAGTACCGCTCGAACGCCCGCAAGTCAGAGTTTCTTCCGTGTGCGAAACTGACGTGCATTGGACGGATATTCCGACCCGCGACTTCTCGCACCCCCTTCAGTATGACGGCAGTGGCAAATTCGGTAACTTGCTTCGCACCGTGTAGAGAATGGTCGCCGAAGGTGATCTCGGCAACGACGCCGTCTGGCGCACGTACGAGCTTGATGCGCATCGCTTCGTTGACGATCCGGCTGTAACGCGCGAAAAGCGCCAGCGCCTCGCCAATGTCGTTCGCGGCGGACGCGATATAGAAGGGCAAGCCCGCCTCGCGTGGATTTGCTTCTTCGGCGAGGTGAAGTCCGAAAGCGCTGTCGTCCATCGCCTCCGCTGCATATTCAAGACACTTGCTCTCCGACGCAGCCGAAATCCGTCGCTGTCGACTATCAAAGTCTTGCTCGGAGACACCGGCGCGCCCGAGTATCGGCGCCGGAGCAACATTGTGCTTTTTGAGGACTGCGATTGCGAGCCGAGCGCCAAAGCCTGTTGCGGTTGGCAGCGCCTGTCCAATCCCTTCCTCGGTCACCTCCACGCTCCCACTGCGAAAGCTTGGCCCAATCTAACAACCGATTGGCTCGAAATAGCAAGACGCCCAACCCCCGGCCTGCGTATAGCATGCTTGGCGGTTGACGACGCGCCAAACCGTGGCCTCTTCATACCACCGGGCTCGAACGCTCGCAGACTGTAGCGGTCTGCGGGTCTTTTTATTGCGTGCTCTTGACACCCTTCCGACCTGACCTCGCTAGCTTAACCCCTATACGTAATCCAAAGTTCTCCGCTAAGTAATCCGCACATATGAGGAGATCAGAACATGAACAAACGTATTCATTAGCCTTCTAAGGCAAATTGCGTAACGCAATGCCGCCGGCAAGGCGGGGTTCGAGCGGGACATCGATACTTATTGTTGGTTTACGAGGACGCGGCGGTTCCGCCTGCTGGCGAATGCGCCTCGCGGTACGGGGAAATTTGATGGATCACGGATCTACCATCGAGGGGCAGCCAGAGATGCGGCCTTCGACACCCCGGCTGGAGAAACCGGGCGTTAGCGCCGATCGTACCGGCACGAGCACGGATGCAGAAAACGACCGCACCATTGCGCTGGTCGAAAGCCGTCCGTTCTTGCGGGAATGCATTGGGCGCAGCTTGCAATCGGCGTTCTCGGCTCCGGTCGTCACGTTTTCGTCATTGTCGGAACTCGGGGAGCATCCTTGCGGCGCCTCGGCTGCTCTGGTCATCCTGTCCTTGATAGAGGTCAGCAGCGACACGTGGGCAAACGCGCTGAAGGACCTGTCGGAAGGTGTCTCACGCCGCCCGGTTGTTGCTCTCGCTTCTACGAACGACGTCGATCTCGTCCGCGCCGCCATACGTCATGGCGCGAAGGGATACATTCCGCTCACGATGGGATTTGACATCGCGGTTCAGGCGATCCGTTTTGTTCTGGTCGGCGGGACGTATATCCCAACGGACCACCTTTTAGCGGCAGATCCGATTGGACTCCTGCCGCAGAAGGCGGTCCAAACTGTCGGCTTTCTCACAGGCCGCGAACACTCGGTCGTGAGAGCGATAAAGGAAGGCAAGTCGAATAAGGTCATCGCCTACGAACTCAATATGTGTGAGAGCACGGTGAAGGTCCACGTGCGCAATGTCATGAAGAAATTGAAAGCGAAGAACCGCACCGACGTGGCGATGAGGACGTAAACCGCCTCGCCGATGGGCCGCTCGCCGCCGGCCCCGCATCGACCGACCAATCGGCGGAGAAGGCGACCCAGAAACGAGAGCGGGCGGGGCTGTTCGCCGACCACAAAGGGCCCCGCCGCGGTGGCGGTTTTTTTTTGCGTAGCCCGTTTCCGTTGAGAGATCTCGAACGGAGCCCATTGTGGCGCAGTCGCATTGGTTAAACCGAAACTTGTCGCCGAACGCTCATATCTGACTTGGACTGGAGGCGGGCTATTGCGCCACACCGATATGTCGGGCTCCGATCCGACAAGCGGGCGCGAGATCGCCAATGTCTCGCCGGGGACCCATCTTGAAGGCGACGAGGTCGCTGCTCGTCGTGGCCACGGAAAGGACGTCGCTCGATGTCTGCGGTAACGATCTATCTCGGCAGGCTCCTCGGCCTCTATCTCGTCGCGATCTCGGGCGGGATGCTCGCCAACCGACGCCGGACGCTGGCGACGCTCGACGAGATGGCGCAGAGCGGGCCGTGGATGCTGTTCTCCGGAATGGTCGCCACCGCCGCCGGTCTTGCGGTCGTGCTCGGCCACCAGGTCTGGAGCGGCGGCGCGCTGCCCGTCGTCGTCACACTCGTCGGCTGGGCCGCGCTTCTGAAGGGCGTGACGCTCTTGCTGGTTCCGGCGGCGTCAATCGCCGCCGCTTACAAGGCCATCGGCTTCGAACGTTTCTTTCCGGTCTGGATGGTCGCCGTGCTGGCCGCGGGGCTTTGGGTGACGACGGTGGCCTTCTTGGCGTGATCGCCTCGGCTGCGCCACGTCGGATTTCGACCGCTAGCTCTTGAGTCCGGCCTCCGCGATCGCGGCGACAAGCGCCGCCTCGTCGTTGTCCGACGTGTCGCCCGAGGCGCCGGCCGCCCCGACGATCGCGCCGGCGTCGTCGAGGATCGGCACGCCGCCGGGAACCGGGACGAGGCCTTCGCCGAAGACGCTCGCGAGCGAGGCGATGAAATGCGGCCGTTCGACCGCCATGTCGTTGAGCTTGCGCGAACTGACGCCCATGCTGAGCGCGCCGTTGGCCTTGCCGTAGGCGACCTTCCAGCGCGCGAGGCTCGTTCCGTCCTCCGCGGCCGCCGCGCGCAGCGCGCCCCGCTCGTCGAGGACGACGAATCCCATCGGCTTCAGGCCTTTCGCCCGCGCGTATTTCAGCGCCGCCGCCACGATCGCCTGCGCCTCTTCGAGTTTCAGCCCCATAGTTCGTCGTCCTTTCGGGTCTCGCGCCGCCCAAGGGACGGCGGTCCCTTCCTTACCGCGAAAGCGAGGGTGTTCCCAAGGGCGATGAGAGCGGTCGCGGCCGTGGCCGCGGAAACCGGCGCCGTCCCGGCGCCTCGCGGACGCGCTGTTGACACGCGTATCCGCCGGGAGCATCAGAGATCAGCCGCAGCGCGGCGGGCTTCGGACTCCGCGCGACGAAGAGACGCCTCGCTCGCGGCGCGATGCGGAAGTCGGGAGCGGTCCATGGGACTTGGCGGCGCCGCGCTGTGGATCGTCAGGATCCTGTTTGCGTGCCGGGTGAGCCTCCTCAGCGCCTTTGGCGGCCTGCTCCTGTACCTCTTCTCCGAGCAGGCGCGCGATCTGTTCGCCGACGTGGCTTTCGGCGCGTTGCCGGGCAATTGGGAAGCGTGGCTGTTCTGGGCCTTATTCTTCTTCTATCTCGTCTTCCTCTGGGCGTTTCCCGTCCATTACGCCGCGCGGCGGCTGCTGTCGTCCGACGCGTGGATGTTTTCCGGCCGCGTCCGCCCCGAGATCGACGAGGCGCGGCGCCGGGAGGTCAAGACCGCGTTGAAGGGCTGGATCGATTGGATCCCCCGCATTCTGGCGATGGTTCCCTTTATCGCCGTCCTCGCCGGACTCTGGAACGCCTGGAAGGTCGTCGCCCGGACGCCGGCCCTTCAGCCGTCGCAGGAGGCCGCCCGGCAGATCGTCGCGCTTGCGGTCATGGACGTTGCGGTCGCCCTGATCTTCCTGTTCTTCCTGTGGCGCCGGCGTATCTTGACGAGCCGGATGTCGGCGACGGCGTCGAACGCGCTCGCGCTCGTCTATTTCGTGGTGGTCACCGCCTTCTTTGCAGCCGCGGTGGGGTGGCCGTTCCTCCCGGCCGATGTCGCGCCGCGCGCGGCGATCGTGCCGGTCCTGTTCGGCGGGTTCGTCTTTGTCGGAACCTTTCTCGCCTGGTTCGGCCACAAAGTTTCCCTGCCGGTTTTGACCTTCGTTGTGGTCGCGGCGTTGACAATCACCGGCTTCAACCACCACTTCAACGACGTCCGGACCCTGCCTGCGCATCCGGCCGATGACGCCGAGCGGCAGATCGACATCGGCGACGCCGTCCGCGCGTGGAAGGCGGTGAATTGCGATCCCATGGGCTGTCCGCCCGCCGTCATCGTCGCAGCCGAAGGCGGAGCGAGCCGCGCCGCCTTCGCCGCCGCGACGGCGATTGGAGAGCTCATCGACAAAGCGGCCGGCTTGCCGGACGCAGGCGACCGCGCCATCGCCCCGGCCCGGCGCATTTTCGCCATTTCGGGCGTCTCCGGCGGGTCCTTCGGCGCCGCGACGATCCGCACGGCGCTTGCGGATTCCCTGACCCGCGGGCAGGGGCCGCCGCCGTGTCAGCGGCCGACGGACAATTGGTTCGGAACGGACGCCGCGTCGGTGCGGAAAACCTGGCGCGCCTGCCTGCAGGCGCTCGTCGCGGGCGACTATCTCACGCCCGCCTTCGTCGGGCTTGCCTTTCGCGACAACTTCTCGCCGCCGAGCCCCGAAGGCGGCTCGCTGCTGTTCGCCGACGACCGCGCAGCGCTGGTCGAGCGCGCGTGGGAGCGGCACTACGATCATGTCGTGAAGGGCGAGATTCCCGCGCTCTGGGAACAGGTCGTGCAGGACCTCGTTCCGCCGGAGGAGAAGCCCTCGGGCTTGCGCGGCCGGTTCGGCTTCGTCGAGGAAAAGACGCTGCACGCCAGCGGGTGGCTGCCGCTCCTGCTCCTGAACGGCACCTCGGTCGACAGCGGAACCCGGATCATCGCCTCCGATCTCGTCTCGACCCGCGCCGCGCCTCTGCCGCCGGGCGGCAACCCCGGCAATGCGTTTGGACGGTTCTCGATTTATCCGGCGGCCTTCGACGTTCTCGAGATGCTGGCGAAACCGTGCGCCAAGGACAAGATCGTCGGCCAGTCCTGCGCCGCCGCGCATGACGGGACGGCGGACGTTCCATTGGCGCGCGCCGGTCCGGACCTCAGGCTGTCGACCGCAGCGATGCTGTCGGCGCGCTTTCCCATCATTTCGCCGGCGGGAATTCTCCGCGCTGAAGGCGAGGACGATGTCGGCGACCGCGTGGTCGACGGGGGTTATTTCGAGAACTCTGGCCTGTCGACCGCGATGGACGTCGCGCGCGAAGTGCGCCGCTTCGGCGTCGTCCCGATCGTGCTGTGGGTTCAGAACGGCCCGAAACCCGACCCCGCCGATCCGCCGCCGCCCAAGCCCATATCGCGGGCGCCGCCCCCGACCGGTCTCCCGCCGCGCGGGGCGAGCACGCCGGAAACGGCCGCGGCCGAGCCGGCCGGTCTCGAGCGCGCGTTCGGCGTCGTCGTCACGCCGGTCACGGCGCTCACCGAAACCCGCGACGGTCACGGCGCCGAAGTCGCCGCCGACGTCCAGCGCGACCTCTGGCTGCTCAACGAAGACGTCACGCCGACCGACGGGTCACAGGTCGGGTCGAGCTACTTCGTGTTCGGGATGTTCCAGAACCCGGATTTCGGCGCGAGCGGGGGCGCGACGCTCGCCGCCGAATGCGCGGCGCTGGCGAAGACCTGGCGCCCTGGGATCGACCGGATGAACGAAGTCTCGATGAGTTGGTGGCTCTCGCAGTCGGTGCAGGCGGAACTGAACGCTCAGGTATGCGACAAGCGCAACCGGCAGACCCTGGCCGATCTGATGAACCGGCTTTCGCAGCGCTGCCCCGTCAAGCGGCGCGATCCGACCGACCCGACGGTCGCGGCCGAACCCTCGCAGCCCGGCGGCCCGGACCGCTGCGAAGCGTATCAGGCCGCGCGATAGGACAGCGTCTCGTCAGGCGGCGGAGCCAAGGGGCGCAAACCCATATCAGCGAGCCCGCTTCAGCAACCCAAGCTCCGACAGACTTTTGGCCGTGGCGAGAACCGCGTCCCTCGGGCTTCTCGGCGCCCATCCCAGCAGGCGACGCGCCTTTTCACTGGACGCGTTCTTGTGCTTGCCAAGCTCCGGCAGCACCTGTCTGACCGCGGGATCAAACAGCGCGACCACGCGCATAAGCCAGTAGGGCAAACGGCGCGTCGGAACCCTGCGGGCGGCGTCGCCGGCGCCGTCCTTGAGCATCTGGGCGATCTCGAGAACGCTGACGAAATCCCCGCCGGTGGCGAGAAACCGTTCGCCGCGTGCGGCCGGGTCGGCCATGGCCCTGAGGTGCAGATCGGCGACGTCACGCACATCGACCGCGCCGAACCAGATATCGGGGCAGCCCGGTGCCGCGCCGTCCAAGAGACGCTTCACCAGCAGGATCGAGGTCGATAGGTCCGGCCCCAGGACAGGCCCGAGAACGCCGACCGGATTGACCACGGCCAGTTCCAGCCCGCCTCCCTCGCGTGCGACGAAATCCCAAGCCGCCCGTTCGGCGATCGTCTTCGATTTCGCATAGGCTTGCAGGCTCGGATCGCTCAGGTCCGTCCAATCCTCTTCGGTAAACGCGGCGGTCCTCCCGCCCTTGACGCCATACCCGATCGCAGCGAAGGACGAGGTCAGCACCACGCGCTTGACGCCGGCGTCGCGCGCGGCCCGCAACACGCGCAGCGCCCCGTCCCGGGCCGGCGCGATCAGCTCATTCTCATCCTTTGGGGCTGTGCTCGGATAGGGCGAAGCGACATGGAGCACAGTTTCGCAACCGGCCGCCGCTTCGGCCCAACCCGCATCCGCGTTCAGATCGGCGCAGATGAGGGTCAGACGCCCGCCGACCTCGCCGGCGCCCCCCTGACGCAACAGGGCGCGCAATTCGCTTTCGCGCGTGAGGTCGCGGACCGTGGCGCGCGTGTCATGCCCCGCCGCCAGCAGCTGGACCAAACAATGGGCGCCGACGAACCCCGTGCCTCCGGTGACCAAAACGCGCGCCATATTCCAGTTCTCCATGTTCGAGGCGGATCCAATCAGGACCCGCGCTCGAAAGGTTCCCCACCGGTGAAACGATGCTACACCTTCAACCTAGGTTTAAGGTCAAGGGGATTTCGATGCGCATCGGGGAGCTGTCGAGAAGGACGGGGATCTCGACCTCGCGCATTCGCTTTTACGAAAAGCACGAGGTGCTTCCCAAGCCGATCCGGGGGGAGAATGGCTATCGGGAGTATCCGGACACAGCTGTGAAAGGCTGAGCCTAATCGATGACGCCCAACGACTGGGTTTTTCGCTGGGTGAAATTCGCGCCGGCCTCACCGAGGCGGCGCCCGATTTTCCGTCGCGGGCGGCGATGGTCAAAGCGTTGCGAAGTAAACTGGAGACCATCGATCAGCACATGAAAGACGTACGCGCCCGGCGGCGTCAGATTGTGAAGCTGCTCAAGGAACTGGGCGATTGAGCACCACAAAAGCCGCCGGCGGCGGGGGCGATGAACTGCGTGACTCGACCTGAACGCCGATGATCCCTTCTCCGATCGGGAGAAGGCGGCCCCAAGCGCCGGATGAGGGCGGACTGTGCGTTCAGCGCCACTCGGCGGCCGTCTCGAACGCCTCGACCGCCTGCGCGGCGTCCCGGTCGGCGAAGAATCCCGCGACCAGCTTCGGAGCGAACGTAAAAGTGTCGAGACCTTCGGCGGCGAGGCGGACCACGTCGCCCGGATCACGCAGGGAGGCGACCAGGATTCGCATGGACGAGCCTTGCGCGCGCGCGGTCCGCGCCATGGTCGCGATCTCGCCGAAGCCGTCGTGTCCGGCGTCGTTCATGCGCCCCAGATAGGGCGCGGCGTATTCGGCGCCGAGAGCGCTCGCGACCAGCGCCTGCGCGGCCGTGTAGACCGCCGTCATGGTGAGCCGCACGCCCTCGCGGCGGAGCGTCGCCGCTGCGGCGGCGCCTTCGATGGTGGTCGGAACCTTGACGACGATCTTGGGGTCGATCGCCGCCAGGGCGCGACCGTGCTCGACATACAGGTCTCGCGTTCGTCCCCAGGTTTGAGTGTGGACTTCCCCGGCGCCGAGATCGATCGCCTGGCGCGCGAGCGACGCCAGCGACGAAACCGTGCACGGGACGCCTGCCGCCTGCAGCAGCACCGGATTGGTCGTCACGCCATGGAAGCAACCCAACGGCAGCCATTCGGCCCACGCGGCGCGATCGGCCGAATCGAGCAGAAATCTCAAGCCCGGGACGGGCGAGGAGCGAACGGACGAGGACATTTGGGGACTCTTATTGGCGCGTGGACGCTCGGTCTTCCTACGCCGAAAGGCGCATCATGGCCAGCGCGTAAGGCGCGCCGGCGACCCCCTTGACCCCTGCGTCGAAAGCGCATGCGCCGGCGGCGACCGAGTCCATGCGCCTTGCAAGGTGCAGCCGGCGCCCGCACCGCGGCGGGTTATCGACCCCGCCCACCAGCGTTTCCCTGCGGGGGAAAGCGCGAAATTACACGGCCGGCGCCGGGACGCCGAGCGCGGCGGCGATCTCGGCGACCGTCGCCTTTTCCGCTGCGCTGACCTGCGTGCCGCCGAAGCCGAGGAAACCGCCTTCGGGCGCGGCTTCGGCGACCGATTTGGCGACGCTGGCGAGCCAGATCTTGAACGGAACGGCGTCCGTCCCGCCCTTGGCGTCCAGCAGGGCCGCGACCGCCTTCAGGGAGTCGAGCGCCCTGGCGACGATCTCGGCCGGCTTGCTCGCGCCGGCGATCGCCGCCTTGACGCCGTCCTGGGCGAGGCCGCGGCCTTCGGAGGTCTCGAAGTCGCTCGCCGCCGCTTTCACCAGCGCGTCGGCGTTCGGGTCGGACGCCGCGGTCAGAAGCGCCCGCGCGCTCGCCATGCTCTCCTTCATCATGCCGATGAGGCCGCTCGGGTCTCCGGCGGAGACAGCGATTCCGGCGACGAGCGGGCTCTGCAGCAGGAGCTTCCATTCGTCCGGGGTGAAATCGGTTTTCGCCGCCATGCGCGCCTCCCTTGCCATCCTGTCATGGGCCATTCGTTCAGACTGGAGGGGAAGCATGCTGGAGGGGAAGCATGACAGTTTCGCGTCGGCTCGGCTCGCTCCATGAGGCGAAGACCTGCTTCTCAATCTCTGAAACAAGTGCTTTCCGAAAACCAGAAATCATGCCAGGGTTCAGAGATGGCCGAACACGCTCCTCACGATCCCTTCTCCCTCTTGCGCTGGCAGGGCGCTCGCCCGCGTCCATTCGGACAACTTTGCGAGCGGCCTCCCAAGGGCCAGGCGCTCGCGCGTGCTGGCGATAGCGTCGCAAACCGTTGAAAACACTCGACACGGCAATGGGCAAGTGTTGCAAAAGGTTGGCATGGATTTGGGGTCGGCGCCGCGTCGGCTTGGGGTCGGCGCGGCTTGCGCTTGGGTGACGCGTAGCGCTGTGATCCGGGAACCGAGGCGGGAAGGAACGGCTTGGGAGTTCCTTTGCGACAGGTTTTCGCACTCAAGCCCTTGAAACGGTTGTGTCCCTGCCAGGACTGACAGGGATTACGGGCCACGTTCAGGGCGCGCGCCTCAGGCGGACGTAAAGCGCGCCCGATCCCCCGTGGGCGCGGCCGGCCTCCTCGAAGCCGAGCACGATCGAGCGCAGGTCGGGCTCGCGCAGCCAGTGCGGGGCAAGGCGGCGGAGCACCCCGCGCTCCCCGCCATGAAAGGCGGGCTCGCCGAGCGGGCCGCCCTTGCCGGTGACGACGATGACGAGCTTCGCCCCGCGCGCCTGGGAATAGCGCAGGAAGCCGCGCAGGGCCTGGTGCGCCTCGGCCTGGTTCATCCCGTGCAGGTCGAGCGCGCCGTCGATCGCGCCGCGGCCGCGGGCGAGTTCGCGCTTCAGCCGCCGCTCGATCGGAGCGAGCGGCATTGCGCGAGGCTTTGCGGGCTTCGTCTCGGGCGCGCCCGCGGCGGCGGGAAGCGGTGGGGGCGGGGTTTTGGACGCCTGCGCCTTCGCCGCCGTCGGCAGGCTCGCGCCGCGGCGCCGCGAGACGCTGCGCGCGACTTCGGTCCACAGCGCGATCTCCTCCTCGGTGAGGCGCCTCAGGCGCTGGGGCGGCGGACCCTCCTTCAAAACTCGTCTCCGACGGGCAGCAGCACGGTGAAGTCTCCGCGATGGCGGATCGCCCCGGCGCGCGCGCCCGCCGCGTCACCGCTGCCGAAGAATATGTCGGCCCGGGCCGGTCCGACAATCGCCGAGCCGGTGTCCTGCGCAATCATCAGCCGCCGGAACGGCGTCGGCGCGTCGGTCGCCCATGGAAGCTCGGCCTCGATCCAGAAGGGCAGGCCGTAGCTCCAAAGAGTCCGGTCGACGGCGATCGAGCGCAGCGGCGTCAGAGGCGCGCCCGCGCCGGCGATCGGGCCGAGCGCAGGGTCGAAGGCCTCGACGAGCCTGAAGAACACGAACGAACGGTTCCGCCGCATGAGCGTGAGGCCCGCTTCACCTTCGCCGAGGCCCGCCGCCCGGAGCCAGGCCTTTAGGCTCTGAAGCGACATGGCGCTCTCGGGGATCGCGCCCGTCTCGATGAGAATGCGGCCGATCGAGGTGTAGGGCAGTCCGTTGCGGCCGTCGTAGGCGAGCCGCGCTCGGGCCCCATCGGGAAAGGCGACCTCAGCCGAGCCCTGGACCTGGATGAGGAACGCCTCGACCGCGTCGCTGACCCAAACGATCGGGTTCCGGCGCGCTCGCTCGATCGTCTCCCGATCGTCGCAGGGGACGAGGGCGCCGTCTTCGCGCCGCCGCGCTCCGCTCACGCCTTTCGGGAAATCGGCCGGCGCCTCGCCCGGGGCGAAGGCGACGAGATCATCCGGACGGCCGAGCAGCGGCCAGCGGAAACCATCGGTCTCCACGCGCGAGCCCGCGACCACCGGTTCGTAATAGCCGGTCAAAAAGCCATGCCCGCCGGGCTCCGGGATGACCCGGAACGGCCGGAACCAGGTCTCGAAGAAGTCGCGCGCTCTTGTGGCGCTCTCGACCCTTTCGGCGAGCGCGGCGCGGGCCGCGGCGATGAGCGCGGCCGATGGCGGCCGGGCGGGGCGCCCCCCTGCGCAGCCCGACGCCAGCGCGCGGGCGGAGACCGCAAAACAGCGGAACGCGGCGAGCACGTCGTCGTCCCAAAGCCCCACCAGACTTGGGTAGGCGCGCGGCTCGAGGCGCGGCCGCGCCGGACCGGACAAACTCAGCGTTCCGCCTGGGTCGCCGTCAGCCGCCAGTTGGGGTCGCGCGAACGGACGTCGCGCATGAAGGTCCACAGGTCGAGATGGTCGGCCACTTCAGTCGCCGAGCCGTCGACGACGTTCCCGTCCTTGTCGCGCGTGACCGACGCGAGCTTGCTGGCGAAGCGCACCACCACCTGCGCCGCCGAACCGGTGAGCTGAGCCGCCGCGATCTTGGCGTCGTCGATCGAGACGACGGTGGTCGTCATGGTCTGGCGCTGGGCGGCGCGGGCGCCGATCGCCGCGTCGAAATTGGCGTACGCCTCCGGCGCCATCAGGCTGCGCAAAGTCTCCCGGTCGCCGGCGGCGAAGGCGTGAATCACCATGTCGTAGGCGGCGCGTGCGCCCGACAGAAACGGCTCCGGCGCAAAGTTTTGGTCGGCGGCCGCGATGGCGTCGAGGCCGGACCAGGCGTCGGGCTCGGCGAATCCCTGCCACCGCTCTGCGGGCGGCGGCGCGACCGCGGGGCCGGTCCCGGCGGCTTCGGGCGGCGCGACCGTCGCGCCAGGGGGACCCGGCGCCCGCCGCAGCGGCGCGAGCAAACCGCCGGTCGGCCGCTCTCCTTCGTTTCGCGTCCCCAGCACGGAGCGAAGCTTCCAGGCGACGAACAGGGCCACCAGCGCAAAGATGACCGTCGAAAGGTCGATGTCCGGCATCTGGGTATCAGTCCTCGTACAGCCCTGGCTTCGTTGCGGCTCGCTCGCGCCCCATGACCGCGCGCCCCCTACCTAGGCGCTGGACAGCATTTTGGCTAGGCGCAGCCGCAATTGCCCTTGCGTGCGGGGCGCAAATGGCTCCATCCCTTTCAACCGGAGGGGCGGCGTCTCGCCGCTCCCGGAGCGCGAGACGCGCTCCCTCCGTGGGAGCGCAGATATGTGGCGAAACGGGACGAGCAGGCGTGACCAGTGAATGGGTTGTCGGCGTGGCGGGCGCGGGAGCGTGGGGCATGGCGCTGGCCAACGCGGCGGCCGCGGCAGGCAATTCCGTCGTTCTGTGGGGCCGCGACGCCGAGCGGATGGCCGCCCTCGAGGCGACGCGATTGAGCGACAAGCTTCCCGGGGCGCCGCTTTCCGGACGCGTCTTTCCGACGGCAGATCTCTGCGCGCTCGCGCGGTGTGGGGCGATCCTGGTCGCAACGCCGGCCCAGGCGACGCGCGAAGCGGCCGGCCGCCTTGCCGCAATTCCGGGGTCGGCGCCGCTGGTGACCTGCGCCAAGGGGATCGAACGCGGCTCGCACGCCTTCATGACCGAAGTGCTGCGGCAGGCGGCGCCGGGACGCGCCGTCGCAATCCTGTCCGGACCGTCCTTTGCCGCAGACGTCGCAGCCGGATTGCCGACGGCCGTCACGCTCGCGTGCGCAGATGAGGCGCTCGCCCGTTCGCTCTGCCGCCTCATGCACGGCCCGAACCTGCGGCTCTATCATTCGACCGACGTCCGGGGCGTCGAGATCGGCGGCGCCGCCAAAAACGTGCTGGCGATCGCCTGCGGCGTCGCCGCCGGGCGCGGC
>NZ_JBKQOT010000105.1:0-2790 GCF_052145395.1 Roseiarcus sp. | reverse complement strand
ATAGTCGAAAAAGTTCCGCGCGTCGAACGCCGAATTGCGGACAAACTCAAACACCGACCCGTGAAATCCGCTCGCCCCCGAACGTGTGTGGATGTCTGTAAAACCCGATGCCCCGCGTCCAATCTCCGCCGGCATCCAGCCGGAATTGGAATCGATACGTTCCACGGCGTCGACGTTGAAGTTAGCGAAGGTGGAACCGCCCATCTCGGGATCGCTAATGTCTGCGCCATCCATCGCGAAGGTGGCTTCGACGCCGCGCTGCCCGTTGATCGCAAACTGAGCGGTGAAATTGGTCGCGCCGTTGACGTCTGTCATCGTGCCTGCGGCGAGCAAGAGGAGGGTGCCGAAGTCGCGACCGTTCAGCGGCAACTCGCTCACCGCCTGGCTTGACAGCTCTTCTCCGCCCGTCGCAGATCTTTCCTTTTCCGTCAAAGAAGCGACTGTAATCTCGCCTCGCTCCGAGAGCGTGATTGCCACCGATTGCCCCGCCGCTCCAACCTCGATCGGTAGCGCGTATTCGCTCCGCTTCCCGTTCGCTTCAACGGCCAGCCGATATTGCCCCGGTACCGCGCTCAGGCGAAAACGCCCGTTCGCCCCGGTTGTCCCTTCGTCTCTCACCGAGCCAGTTAGCGCAATCTTCGCGTTCGCAATTGGCGCTCCCGCGGAATTCCGCAGCAACCCTTCCCACACGCTTTGCGCTTGCTGCTGCGCTCCCACCGCGCCGGCCGCAAGCAAAAACGCCAACCCTAGAACCCAAAATCTCAAAGATGCGCCTGGCCCAAAACAGCCCATCCAATACTTCGTAGCCACAGTTTTTTCCACGAATAAAAGACCTTTATGTCCAATGTGTGCGGTCAAAGATGGCGGTTCGCGACGCCGACGAGAACACTCATCGCGTCCGCAAAATTATACCTGCCACATCCTTGCTAAAACCTTTTTGTAGCGAGTTGCGCCATTCCGTCTGCAATACGGACACAAGCGCAATTCAAGCCCCCGTTCGAACAACTGCCACACGACACAACTTCATCCCCCGCTTGCCACCCGGCATACTCTTTCCGTCCGTTGCCTACAATGAATACAACGCATGGATGTACAAGACTCGAATTCGTCTCTCGCCGCGGCCTTGCCCACCGAAACCATCGTCGCCATCTCCACGCCGCCCGGCCGCGGTGGCATCGGCATCGTGCGCCTCAGCGGTCCGCAGGCCGCAGCCATCGCAAACGATCTCGTCCGCTTGCATCATCCCCTCGAGCACGCCCGCGCACGTCTTGCCGATGTTCTTGACGACGAGGTCGCGGACGACGCTGGCGCCAACCAAATAGACGAAGCCGTCGTCACGTTTTTTGCCGCGCCGAATTCCTACACCTCCGACGATCTCGTCGAAATTGCTGCCCACGGCTCCCCTGTCGTTCTGGACCTGCTGCTTCGCCGCGCTCTCGACCTCGGTGCGCGCCTCGCCGAACCCGGCGAGTTCACGCAGCGCGCGTTTCTCTCCGGCAAGCTCGACCTCACGCAAGCCGAAGCTGTGCGCGATCTCATCGAAGCCCAGACCTTGACCCAGGCCCGCCAGGCCGCAAGCCAGATGGGCGGCGCACTCAGCCGCCGCGTACAGCCCGTGAAGCAGGCCCTCGTCGAACTCATCGCCCTCCTCGAAGCCGGCATCGACTTCGCAGAAGATGACATTGACGTGACCCCGCAAGCCGAAATCGCTCGCCGCATCGGCGAACTCACGCCTCCTCTTGCCGCGCTTGACGCATCCTACGCCCGTGGGCGTGTCGTGCATGATGGTCTGACCCTGGCCATCGTCGGCCGTCCCAATGCAGGCAAAAGCTCGCTCTTCAACCGCCTCGTCGAACGCGATCGCGCCATCGTCACCGCGACGCCCGGCACTACGCGCGATCTCGTCACCGAGCGCATCTCGCTTGACGGTATTCCCCTCGAGCTCGTCGATACCGCCGGCCTGCGCGAAGCCTTCGAAGAAGTCGAACAGCTTGGCATCGCCCGCAGCCGGGAAGCGCTCGCCGACGCCTCGCTCGTTCTCGTGGTCCTCGATGCGACTCAGCCGCTTAACAACGAAGAACGCGCATTGCTGGCAGCGGTCGAAGGCCGCCCCGCAGTCGTCATCAGGAATAAGTGCGATCTGGCCGGATCGGACGCGCCCTCCTTTGATCTGCCTCAGCCAGATATATCCGCTCCAGTACCCCTGCACACCTCCGCTCTCACCGGCGAAGGCATCACGACTCTCCGCGAACGAATCCTCGCTCTAGCCACAGGGGGAGCCGCCGCAGAACCCGGCCTTCTCACCAGCTTGCGCCATCAGCGGGCGATCGCCACTACGCGCAACGCACTCGCCGATGCCGCCCAGGCCAACGCCAGCAACATTCCCCACGAGATGATTCTGATCGACCTCTATCGCGCTCTATGGGCTCTTGACTCCCTCACCGGCCAAACCACATCCGACGACATCTTGAATCTGATCTTCTCCACCTTCTGCATCGGGAAGTGATTGATAACACCTTTATTATAAATGACATGCGCAAATCTATGCTGATTTATTCGAGCAGCTTCGAGCGAGATTCCCGAGCCAGCTGAATGACGCGCGATCACTCGTTACGCGCGCTAGCCGATGAGTGGGAAAAACGCACAAATAGACAAAAAAGTTGTAGTATTGTGTAGTGGCACAGTCGCACCTAGAAGCGTCACGGCGGCTCTTCGATCTCGCCGAGCAGCAACAAGGCTTCTTTACCACGAAGCAGGCCAAGGCAGCCGGATTCGCCGAAAATACACACC
>NZ_JBKQOT010000104.1:0-3448 GCF_052145395.1 Roseiarcus sp. | reverse complement strand
GTTCTACCTGCGCGGCGGTTATGACAACAATGACGGTTTCGTGCCGTTGGATCCGACTCCGGGTGTCCGGAATGCGTTTATTGGCAACGACGATCACCCGTCCTACTCGGATCAGCAGATCTCTGAGGCGTTCGCGGCGAAGGCGATCAGCGACATCGCCAACAGCCCCTATTGGTCGCAGAGCGCCATCATCATCACCTACGACGAAACGGATGGCTACTACGACCATGTTTCGCCAGAGTTCCGCAACAAGTTTGCCGATGGCTCGGTGCTGGCGGCTGGCCCTCGCATTCCGACCATCCTGATTTCCCCTTATGCTGCGTCCGGCACGATCTCGCATCGTTACAGCGAGCACGGCTCGGTAATTAAGTTCATCAACGAGCTGAAGGGTCTGGCGCCGCTTGCCGAGCTGCCAAATGAAAGGAACGCTGTGGTGCTTGGCGAGGTCAAGCTCGGCCAGAAAAACCTTGGACCGTCCGATGACCCGAATAACGATGTCGGCGATCTTACCGAGGCGTTTGACTTCGGTCGTTTGCTGGGCGTGAAGCCGCCGATCCCGGCTTCCACGGCGGCGTTCTCCGCCGCGCAGATCAGCACGCTGCCGCATCTGGCGACGCCGAATTATTCGCCAAACGGCTACACCAACGGCGCTTGCGCAGCGATCGGCATTCTGCCGACCGATTTTCCGTCCTGGACTGCATACCAGAGCGGCGCCCCAATCGACCCGTATCCCGCCAACGTGAACCCCCGGCCGACAGCATCGCCCGGCACGCCGACATCGGGCGCTTGGATCCCTTGATACATCCCGGTCTCTCGGCCTCGGCTGCGAGCCTCGGATAACCACGGATCGGACGGAAGCCGAGGCTTCCGTCCGTCTTGTTGCCAGCAACCGCGTCTAAGGATCGTCGATGTGTCTCGCCTTGTTTACGGATTTTTTGCCGTCGGCCTCCTGTTCCTAACGTGTGCGACGCAAGCGCAAACGCTTGCCACTATCCGAGCATCCCATCATTTCGATTGCGGCACGATCCAAAGCGTCGATTATTGGAACGGAGAGGATATCCACGGCGATCTCTCCGCCCTCGGCGGCGAGATCTGCCGCGCAGTGGCCATCGCCATTCAAGGCGATACGGACGGCCTTAAGGTTCAAGTCTTTCCCGCCGAGCCAGAGGCGCTCTCCGCCCTGAAAGCCGGAAAGATCCAACTGGTCGTAGGCATTTCGCCGTCCGCTACAGTGGCCATGCAATACGGCGTCGGCTTCGGGCCGCCTGTGTACTTTGACTCCCAGCGCATCATGGTCGCGAAGGAGAGCGGCATCGCTGACCTCGCCGGACTCCGCGATAAATTGATCTGCGCTCTCGACATGAGCCCGCCTGAGAGGACGCTGCGCGACGAGCTGACGTGGCGGCAAATCCCGTACGGGCTGCAGGCCCATTCCGAGCAAGGCGAACTGGATGCGGCGGTGGCCGTGCGTCGCTGCGCGGCAGGCACAGGCATGGAGACGCGCCTTGTGCAATCGCGCGCCAATTTCCACGCACAGTCCAGCGACTTCGTCCTCTTGCCCGAGACGCTTACGTTAAATCCGGTGGTTCCCGCTTATCGCTATGGCGATCAGGCCTTTGGCCTTATCGTCGATTGGACGGTCTACGCCCTGATTGAGGCCGAGGCGCTGGGCGTCACGCACGATAATGTGACCGAGGCCGCCAAGCGGGAGGACATGCGGGCCACCCAACTCCTCGGCCACGATTTCGCCACCGCGCAGGCGCTCGGACTGGCCCGCGACTGGGCCGCCAAAGTGATCGCAGCGACCGGCAATTACGGCGAGATCTTTCAGCGCACAACAGGCCATCCTTATCATTTGGACAGAGGGCTGAACGCTCTCTGGACCAGCGGCGGGTTAATGGCTTCATGGCCAATGAAGTAGCGCGATCAAGAATAAGATCCGGTGTGGGTGCGAAAGCCCGCGCCGGGACCTGTCAAATCCGAGTTTGGTCAGGCAAATGGGGTTTCCATCGTATTGTGGCGCCCGTGGTGCAAGGCCGATATTTGAGCGGCGCCTCACTGCTGAGCCGCAGTCACGACGTTAACCAGCCGCCAGATTAAGACGCCTCCTCACATCGTCCATGCGCCGAACGCGCCATTCGATCCCAGCATGGCGCATCCTTATTTGGTTCAGTTCGGCCATACGGCCCGCACGCGCGGGGGTAGCCGACAACGCTGGCCGAAGACAGCGCCAGCGGCAATGATCGGCGAAATCGCGATCCGCAATGACCTCTTGACTGTGAAGGATTTCGGACGCCGACCCAGCTGCGGCCACCGCTGTCGTGAGGGGCTGAGGCGTTGGCGTCGGCTTTGCCTTTGTGCTTTGTGCTCGGCAGCGGGCGCGGACTTTCGTTACGCGTCGAGCGTGGCGGTTCGCTATTTTGGAACCTCTGCCTCGGGTGGACTCCGCGCTTTCACTGGTGACCGCTGTAGGTCCGGTTCCCGTCCGAATTGAGGCGTCCAAGGCCGCCGTCTGCTGCGTCCGCAATACGTCGACTCCAGCCATCCTCAGCGCCGTCGGGGTCCGGTCCCTCTACGTGGGGACCAAGCGTCGGGTCTTGATCAGAGGCGTCCGCGCTAAAGCAGAAACGCCAGCGCCTCCTCGCACGGCGCCTCGACTTTGAGCGCGATGAGGGCGTCGGCGCGCGTCTTGCCAAGATTGACG
This sequence comes from Roseiarcus sp., assembly GCF_052145395.1. Taxonomy (NCBI): domain Bacteria; kingdom Pseudomonadati; phylum Pseudomonadota; class Alphaproteobacteria; order Hyphomicrobiales; family Roseiarcaceae; genus Roseiarcus; species Roseiarcus sp. The sequence goes on along the minus strand of NZ_JBKQOT010000104.1, from coordinate 744 downwards.
GCTGCGATCGGCTTGCCGGCGGCGGCGGCGCGCTCGGCGAAGCGATAGCCGGAATAGACCATCAGCGAGGAGCCCACGATGAGCATGGCGTCGGCCGCGTCGAGATGGCCGTAAGCCCGCTCGACCCGGTCGCGCGGCACGTTCTCGCCGAAGAACACCACGTCGGGCTTCAGGAGGCCGCCGCAGCGCGGGCACGGCGGCACGGTGAAGGAAGAGAAATCGGCGCCGTCGAGATCGGCGTCGCCGTCGGGCGCTTCCGCCGCGTCAAGCGCCAGCCACTCCGGATTGAGGCGGATGAGTTCGCGCTGAAGTTCTCCGCGCGGCGTAAGCGCGCCGCAGGCCATGCAGCGCACCCGGTCGAGCCGTCCGTGCAGGTCGATCACCTTCTCGCTGCCGGCGGCCTGATGCAGGCGGTCGACGTTCTGGGTGGCGAGGTGCTCGCTTTTGCCCAAAACCTCGAGCCCGGCGAGCGCGCGATGGGCGGCGTTCGGCGCGGCCGAGCCGAACCGCCGCCAGCCGATGAGACTCCGCGCCCAGTAGCGCCGGCGCATCGCCTCGCTCTGCACGAATGCCTGGTACGCGACAGGCTGGGCGCGCTTCCACTGGCCGTCGGCGTCGCGATAGTCAGGAATCCCTGATGGCGCGCTGCAGCCCGCCCCCGTGAGCACGAACAGCCACCGATGCCGGCCGACAAAGCTTTCCAGATCGCCGAACCCCGCCATGGCTCCAAGGTAGGGACACCGG